>JBJKRV010000608.1:0-10414 GCA_046704465.1 Opitutaceae bacterium
TTCCCGGGAGGGTGGCATCGCCCACACGCTAATGCCTCCGCCCCGCCGGGCAAAACGTTTCCGCGGCGCGGAAGCGTCAGCCGCGCTTGAGATCGCGAAATTCCGAATCGAACCAATCGCTCAACAGGCTCTTCTCGTAGCGCAGGTAGTCGGTGCTCGGGAATGCGATCCGCATCTGGAACGCCAGGTCCGTGAGATGACACTTCCCCTCCTTGACCACCGCCCCTTTCGCGTTCGTCAGCCGGAAGTTGAGATCGATCTTGGGCGGATAGATTGCACGGACGACGCGAATGTCATCGTATCCCGGCCCGTGCCACGGCTCGAACGCGCCCGCGAGGTCCACGTCGGTCACGTTGATTTCGAGGTGCATGCCCTCCGGCAGATAACGGGCTCCCGTTTGCTCCATGAAGGTGCGAAGCTGGTCCAGCAGATAGGTGGAGGTGCCGCCCCATTCGGTGTAACCGGCATCGGTGAAATGCTGGGGATTCACAAACACCACCGTCACCGGGCCGGCGGCTGTCCCGTGAGCCGGCGGAACAGCCGCGCCCACGGATCCCAGTCCGAGGAGCGCCGCCACCACCGCCGTGATGAGCTCTCTCGTTTTCATGGCTTCCACCACCTTAGACGCCGTCCGTCCGGAATTGTTGCCTGATCTTCGATCCGGACGGTGCCCGCCCGCGGGGCCGGAGGGCCCGGGGGCGGCTCCCGGCCGGCACCATCCGCCGCCGACGGCCCCGGTCTCGTCCAAGCCTGTCCTTGACACCCCGAAAGGGCTCCGGTCACCTTGACCCTCTTTTCGATCGAATCATGCACCCCACATTCCGCCCCCACCGCAAAAAAAGGGCCCGCCAGATTGGTTTTCGCGCCCGCATGTCAACCAAGGGTGGCCGCAAAGTCATCGCCGCCCGCCGACGCAAAGGGCGCAAGCGCCTGACCGTCGTCTGAAACGACGTCCCTTTCCCTGTGTCCGCGGCCAGTCTGCCTCCGAAACCGCCGGCGCCGCGTCACGCGCTGCGCTTCCGCCGCGGTCAGCGCCTGCGGCTTCAGAACGAAATCCGCCGCGTGCGGGTTGAGGGGCGGCGCATCGACTGCGGAGCCTTCACCCTCTGGTGGCGACGGCCCGCCGGCGCCATCGGACCCGCCCGCGCGGGGGTGGTGGCCTCGATTTCCGCCGTGGGTGGGGCCGTCAGGCGCAACACCGCCAAGCGACGGCTCCGCGAGATCTTTCGCCGCCATCAGGCGCTCGTGCCGCCGGGCACCGACCTGCTCCTGGTCGCCCGCGCCGCCGCCCGGCGATTGGAATTCCGCGAACTGAATGACCGTTTTGTCGCCGCCTGCCGGCAGATCGCAGGAGCCCGCCGTGAGTGAGCACCGTCGAACGTCTGGACTCCGGTCGCGAGCGGTCCGGACGGTGGCAACGATCCCCGCCCACCTGCTGCTCGGGTTGATTTGGGTGTATCGGCACACGCTCTCGCCGGTGCTGCCGGCTGTCTTCGGCCCCGCCTGCGGTTGCCGCTTTCATCCCACCTGCGCCGTCTACGCCGCCGAGGCGGTAAGGGTCCACGGCGCCTGGCGGGGCGCGTGGCTCGCCGCGCGCCGGCTCCTCAAGTGCCATCCCCTGCATCCTGGTGGCTACGATCCGGTGCCGCCCCTGCCGGGACAGTCCCTGGTGAATTCTCGCTCGCGACCCACGGTCCGCCGGGTGCGCGGCACCCCGCGTCCCTTTGCCGCCGCGGTGGTTCGCCACCCCGCACCTCCCGTCCGCCGGAGCGCCCGATAACCGGGTGCATGGCGCCCACTTCACCCTCACTCACCTGTCTGGATGGACAAGAAGAACACAATGATTGGCGTGCTGCTGCTGCTTGCAGCCTTCGCCAGCCTGTATTTCGGCAACAAACTCTCGCCGCCCGCGCCGCACGCGCCCTCGATTCCGGCGCCCATCGCGCCGGCGCCCACCGGCCAGGAGCCCGCGCCACCGCCTCTCTCCCAGCCGCCGCCTGTCAGCCCGTCCGACGCCACCTTTGCCGCCATCGCCAAGGAGAACGACCAGGCAAAAGTTGTCACACTGGCCAATGACTTCATCCGGGTGAGTCTGACGGACTTCGGAGGCGCCATCGACGACGTGGCGTTCCTCAAGTACGCGGCGATGTACGGCAAGCCGCAGCCCTACGTCTTCAACCAGCCCCACGTCGATCCGATCCTGGGGATCACCGGCAACCCGGTGAAGGGGCTCGGCCCGGACACCCTCTACCGCCTCGTGTCGAAGACGGCCACGGAAGCGGTTTACCAGGCCGTGGTCGACGGCACCCTCGAGGTGACGCGCCGCTACAGCATCCAGCCGGCGGGCACGGCCAAAGACCCCTACGTCATCCGGCAGCAGACGACCTTCCGCAACCTGACGGACAAGCCCCTGACCCTGCAGCCGGTCGGTCTCAGCCTGGGCACGACGGCTCTCGTCAGCACCCACGATTTCGGCTTCTACCTCAACGTCGCCACCTTCAACGGCAAATCCACCGACGTCACCACGACGGGCGATCTCGAGGGCGCGGGCTTTATCGGCCGCCTGTTTGGCAAAAGCACCGTGCCGAGGCCCTACATTGCCAGCCCGGGGCCGGTGGTGTGGGCGTCGGTCAAGAATCAGTTTTTCGCCAGCATCTACAACGCCGATAAACCCGGATCCGATGTCATCACGCGCCGGGTCGACCTGGCGCCGCTCCCCGGCTCGCAGCGCCCCAACATCGGCCTGTCCGGAACGGAACAGTTCCAGCTGTCGTCGCTGGCGCCCGGCGGCAAGGTCACGCTCGGCGGCGCCCTCTACGTCGGACCCAAGGAGTACCAGCGCCTCGCCCGGCTGCCGCACGATCAGGACCTGGTAATGCAGTACAGCCGCGGGTTCGAGAAGATCTTCCTCAGCGGTTACGTCGCGCCCCTCATGAACACCCTCATGAACTGGACGCACGACTGGGTCCGGAACTGGGGTCTCGCGATCGTCCTGATGACCTTGATCCTCAAGACGGTCACCCTGCCTTTCACGCTGGCGGCATCGCGCTCGGCCAAGCGCATGCAGAAGTTTCAGCCCGAGATCAAGGCGCTGCGGGAGAAGTTCAAAGACAATCCGCAGAAGCTGAACCAGGCCACGCTCGAACTTTTCAAGAAGCACAAGATCAATCCGATGGGCGGCTGCCTGCCGATCCTCATCACCATGCCGTTGTTCTTCGGCTTCTACTCCATGCTGCTGGGCTCGGCCGAACTGCGCTTCCAGGGCTTCCTCTGGGCACGGGACCTGTCCGCGCCCGATACCATCTTCCACCTGTTCTCGTTCCCGGTGAACCCCATGCCGATCCTGATGGCGGTCACCATGTTCGTCCAGATGCGGTTGACGCCCCAGCCCACGGTCGACAACGCGCAGGCGAAGATGATGAAGTTCATGCCGCTGCTCTTCACCTTCTTCTGTTACGGCTATTCCTGCGCCCTCTCCCTGTACATGACCATCAACGGTCTCTTCACCATCGGCCAGCAACTGGTGATCAACCGCATGAAGGATCCCGCGACGGACGCGGTGCCGGCGACCGCCGGCGCATCGGGCGGGCGGCTCAAGAACGTGACACCGGCGAAAAAGAAGGGTAGAACCTAGTCCCGGCGCCCGCCTCGCGTCTCCCCGTCCCCGCTCCGCTCCCACTTCCAACTTCATCCACATCCATCCCGATGGCCGGTCATAGCAAATGGGCCAAAGTCAAACGCCTCAAGGCGGTCACCGACGCGCGCAAGGGCAAGATCTTCAGCCGGCTCGCGCGTGACATCACCATCGCCGCCCGATCCGGTGGCGGTGATCCGGGCATGAATCCGCGGCTGCGCACCGTGCTCATCAAGGCGCGCGAGGCCAACATGCCGGCCGACAACATCGACCGGGCGATCAAGAAGGGCACCGGCGAGTTGCCGGGCATGACCTACGAGGAAGTGACCTACGAGGGGTACGCCGCGGGCGGCGTGGCCATCATCGCGATCGCCACCACCGACAACAAGAACCGGACGACTTCGGAAGTGCGCAGCGTCTTTGCCAAACACGGCGGCAACCTCGGCGGCACCGGCGCGGTCCTCTTCCAATTCCAGCACCTCGGCCAGTTCTTCATCGGCCGGGACCTGGCGGACGAGGACACCCTGATGGAGCTGGCCCTCGAGGCCGGCGCCGACGATGTCATCACCACCGAGCACGGTTTTGAGATCCGCAGCCCGGTGAAGGTCTTTGACGCCGTCAGTCACGCCCTCGAACAAAAAGGCATCAAGCCGGAGTCCGCCGAGATCGCCTATGTGCCGACGGTCACTGTGCCGGTCACCGATCTCGACGCCGCGCGGGCGCTCGTGAAGCTGCAGGACGCGCTCGAGGAGCTCGACGACGTCCACAGCGTCTATTCCAACGACGAGTTGGACGACGCCCTCAGCGAGCAGGCGCGGGCTTCGTGATCGCCGCGGCGGGCGCCGGCGCCGCCCCTGCAGGTTGATTACTGTTGCCTTGTCCCGGCAAAAAGGGCGGTTTTGCGTCCAGTCCGCCTGCACCGCGAACCCGCCGGCCGTCGCCGAGAGGACGCCCTGACCGGGTCCTCGACGTCGCGGCCGCGAGTCCCCGCGGCGCGCGCGGACCCCGGACCGGCCGTGAACGATTCCGATGACATTCTCCAGGCGCAGACCGAGCGCGGCGAGGTGGGCCTCGTCGAGTCGCACGACTTTGTCCACCCCGGTCCGTTCGGCTTTGAAAGCGGCCAGACCCTGACCGGCTTCACCCTGCGCTACGAGACCTACGGCCACCTCAACGCCGCGCGCGACAACACCGTGCTGGTCTGCCACGCGCTCAGCGGCGACCACCACTGCGCGGGCATCCACTCGCTCGGCGATCCCAAGCCCGGGTGGTGGAACAATTTCATTGGACCCGGCAAGGCCGTCGACACGAACCGGTTTCACGTCCTCTGCGTCAACGTGCTGGGAGGCTGCCAGGGTTCGACCGGGCCGTCGTCGACCGATCCCGCCACCGGCCGGCCGTACGGACTGACGTTTCCGTTTGTCACCATCCGCGACATGGTGCGCGCGCAGAAACTGCTGTGCGACCATCTGGGGCTGTCCGCCCTGCACGCCGTGATCGGCGGCTCGATGGGCGGCATGCAGGTGCTCCAATGGGGCCTGGAGTATCCGGCGTTCGTGCGCCGCCTGATCCCGCTGGCCACGACGGCGCGGGAGAGCGCCCAGGCCATCGCCTTCAATGAGGTGGGGCGCCAGGCGATCATGCAGGACCCGGAGTGGAACCACGGCGACTATGCCCGCGGCGGCGGACCCCGCGTCGGCCTCGCAATCGCCCGGATGATGGCCCACATCACCTACCTGTCCGACGAAAGCATGGACCGGAAATTCGGACGGCGGCGGACCGCCGGCTCGGACCAGACCGCCTACAACTTCGACGTGCAGTTCGAGGTCGAGAGCTACCTCCGCCACCAGGGCGAGGCTTTCATCAACCGGTTCGACGCCAACTCCTATCTCTACATCACCCGCGCGCTGGACCATTTCGACCTGCCGGCGGCGTACGGCTCCCTCGAGCGCGCCTTCGCCCCGGTCGAGGCCGAGACGCTGAGCGTCGCCTTCACCAGCGACTGGCTGTTTCCGCCCGACCAGAACCGCGAGATCGTGCTGGCCCTGCTGCGGGCCGGCAAGCGGGCCAGCTACGCCGAACTCGCCATCGACCTCGGCCACGATTCGTTTCTGCTCGAGTCCGAGGATCTCTACACCCTCGTGCGCAGCTTTCTCGGCTCCCCCCGTCCGTCATGAGCAAGCTGGTCGAGAAACGCACGGTCGACATGCAGATCATCGGCGACTGGGTCGAGCCGGGCAGCCGCGTGCTGGACCTCGGATGCGGCCGCGGCGTGCTGCTGGACTATCTGCAGCAGACGAAGCAGGTGCGCGGGATGGGCGTCGACCTCGACTTCCACAAAATCCTCGGCTGCGTGCGCCGCGGGGTGACCGCCTATCAGGGCGACATGGAGGCCTTCCTGCGCGCCTTCCCGGACGGATTCTTTGACCGGATCATCTGCTCGCGCACCGTCCAGGAGCTCGCCGACCCGGCCGCGGTGATCCTCGGCGCCCTGCGGGCCGGACGCGCGCTCACGGTCGGCTTCGTGAACCACGGGTATTGGAAGAACCGGCTCGACCTCCTGCGCCGGGGCCGCAAGCCGCGCAATCCGGTCTACACGACGGAATGGTTCGAAAGCCGTCCCGCCAATCCGGTCAGCGTCGCCGACTTCGAGAATTTTTGCGCCGTTCGCGGCGTCCGCGTCGCCCGGCGCGCGCTGCTGCGCGGCGACTGGAAGTCCCCCTGCCGTTTCCGGCCCAACCTGTTCGCGGGCTACGCGCTTTACGACCTCACGCGTTAGCCCGTCCCGCGGCGTCCCGCCGCCTTGGTTCCGACCCGGACCGCACTACACCTCGTAAGGCGTGAGGAGCTTGTCGACGCGGTGTTTATCGAGCCGCGCAAAGGCGGGCAATCCGTTCTCGAACGGCACCGGGACTTCGCCCTGGATCAGCGGCAGCGCGTAGCGGAAGAACTGGAAGTTCATGCTCACCCCGTCCTCGTTGATCCACTCGCGCGGCAGCTTCTTGACCCCGTTGGCGATCTCGGTGAGCGGCGCCAGGCCGGTTTCGCACGTGTAGTGGTCGGTGTCGCCCCGCACGAGGATCACGCACTTGTCGGTCTCGCCCGCGATCGCGGCGCGGACCGCCGCCTGGCCCGCCAGATAGGCCTCGTCGTTGTCGGCCTTCGAGGAGCAGTGGGCGGCGGAGCGCTGGGTGTTGCCCAGCTTGGCCGTGCGGGCCTTCACCCCGACCTGCTGCTCCACCAGGCTCTTGAGATACTCGCCGGCACCGCCGAGTTGGGCGTGTCCGAACGCATCCGTGTTGGCGCTGTCGGTGGCGACGTAGTTGCCGTCCTTGTCCACCAGACCCTCGCCGACCACGACCAGGCAATAGCGCTCGCGCTTGAGCACGCGCCGCACGTCCTCGACGAACTTCTCCGCGCTGAAGGCGATCTCGGGCAGGTAGATCAGGTGCGGCGGGTCGTAGGGATGATCGCGGCGTTTGGCCAGGGCCGCGCCGGCGGCGATCCAGCCCGCGTTGCGGCCCATGACCTCGAGAATCTGCACCAGGTCGTTCTGGCCCATGGCCTCGTTGTCGCACGCCAGCTCCCGGACGGTCGCGCAGATGAATTTGATCACGCTGCCGTAGCCCGGACAGTGATCGGTCACCACCAAATGGTTGTCGATCGACTTGGGCACGCCGATCACCCGCATCTCGTGGCCCTGGGCCTGGGCAAGCTTGGAGATCTTGTCGGCGGTGTCCTGCGAGTCGTTGCCGCCGCAGTAGAAGAAATAGCGGATGTTGTGCGCCTTGAACACGTCCAGCACCCGGTCGAAATCCTGCTGTTTCTTGAGCTTGTAGCGGCAGGTGCCGAGTGCCGCCCCCGGGGTGGCGCGGAGGGCGCGGATCTGCTGCTGCGACTCGGCGGCCAGGTCGATGAACTCCTCGTTCAGGATCCCGAGGACGCCGTTGAGGCCGCCGTAAATCTCGTCGATGCAGCTATGATTGAGCGCTTCGGCCACCACGCCAGCCACGCTGGCATTGATCACCGAGGTGGGCCCGCCCGATTGGGCTACCAGACAATTTCCTGCAAGTTCAGACATGGTGTGGAAAGGTGAAAGGATTCGTACGACGGCAAGAAGAGGAGCAACCAAAGGCGCCGCCCCGAGGCGAGGCAAATCAAATCTCCCGCGTCCCCCGTCCCGCCGGCCACCACCGCTGAATAACTGTTTCCACCCCCCCGCGATTCTGGTACCCGTGTCCCACCCCAACCGCCGTCAACCCCCAAAGGAGGGATCAAAATGATTGACCGCAACCCGCTGCTCCTGGCCGCCGGAATCCTGGCCTTGATGAGCCCGCTCCGCGCCGCCGACATCGCCGGCCGATGGCACGCCGCGTTCGACACCCAAATCGGGGCCCAGAAGTACACCTACGACTTCTCCGTCCACGAAGGTACGATCACCGGCAAGGCGACCTACGAGCGGCAGGATGCGAAAGGCACGGTCACGCTCAGCGACGTCAAACTCAGCGGCGACCGGATCTCCTTCACCGAGCCGCTGAAATTCGACGATCAGGAGATCGCCATCACCTACGAGGGCACCGTGCAGGGTGACTTGATGAAACTCACCCGCCACGTGGGCGACTTCGCCACCGAGGATCTGGTGGCCCGGCGGGTCAAGGGATCGGCAGCAGAGCCCTCCGCGCCCGCCACGGCGCCGAAATAACCCCGGTCGTCCCGCCTTCCCGCCGGCCCACTCCCCGTCCCCCCTATCTTTCCGACGGGTGGCGATTCCCGCCTGCGGCTTCGAGGCGCGCCGCGGCGGCGAGATGTTGCTCCGCTTCCGCGTCCCGGCCGGTGCTCCGCAGCGCCTCGCCCAGGTTGCGCTGCGCCGGGGCATAATCCGGATCCAGCCGCACCGCCTCCCGGTATTGGGCCATGGCTTCGGCCGCGCGTCCGGCGGCGGCCAGGGCGTTGCCGAGGTTGTTGTGCACATCGGCCCCGTTGGGATTCAGGCGCAGCGCCTGCTCAAAACAGGTGATCGCCCGCGCCGTGCGTCCGGTTTCGGCATAGGCGATGCCCAGGGTGTTCCGGGCGTCGGCAAACTCCGGCTGCAGCTTTACCGCCTCCGCGCAGGGGGCGATCGCCTCGGCCGGTTTGCCGGCCTGAATCAGGGCATAGCCCAGCCCCACCCAGGCGGCCGCATACCGGGGGTCGAGCCGCACCGCCTCGCGATAGGCCGCAATCGACGCGTCGACGCGGCCGGTCAGGAGCAGGGCGTAGGCCAGATTGTTGAACCCCGGCGCCCAGGCCGGAGCGAGCCGGACCACCACCCGGCATTGGGCCACCGCCTCGGCGAGGCGCCCCGCGTGCAGGAAGGCGTCGCCGAGCTGCGCCTCGGCCTCGGCGCCGCCGGCTCCCAGCCGAATCGCCGCCTCGTACTGGCGGATCGCCTCGGGATAACGGCCCAGGTGCGCCAGCGCCTTCGCCAGGTTGAGATGCGCGATCGCGTATTCGGGCTTCAGCCGCAGGGCGGCCTCGTACTGTGTCACCGCCTCCGGCACCCGCCCGAGTCTGGCCAGGTCGTAACCGTACTTGTTGTGGATGGCGGGCGCGTCCTTCGCAAACGTCGGGCCCGCGGCCAGGCGCAGGGCCGCCTCGTCCTGGATCACCGCCTCGGCGTAACGGCCCTCCTCCGAGTAGGCAATGCCGAGGTTGTACCAGGCCCGCGCGTTGCCCGGCGCCTTGGCGACCGTGTCGCGCCACAGCGCGAGCCTGGAGCCGTAGGCCTCGTTGCGCACAAAGGTCAGCCAGCCGAGGCCGATCGCCAGCACCGGCCAGAGCACCAGGCTCCGGCGGCCGAGCCCGGCATACAGGCCGGTCACCAGCAGCGCCACCACCGCCGCCAGCGGCAGGTACATGCGGTGGTCGACGATCATCTGGTTGGTCCCGGGCACGATGCTGGTGGGAGAAAGAATCACGAAGAACCACGCGCCCAGAAAACCGACCGCCGGCCGGCGCCGGAGCGCCACCACCGTCGCCGCGGCCAGGGGCAGAACGATCAGGGCGTAGGGCGCGGCCGCCCGGAGCCCCACCCAGAAGGTGCCGTAATCGAAGACCAGCGGGTGCGGCCACAACGACAGGGCCAGGTAGCGCCCGACGGCCTTGAATTGCGTCAACCAGTAGGCCCACGGCGCGATCCCCACGTCGAATCCGGCCGTGCCGCCGCGATTCCAGCCCGTGCCGGCCACCAGCAGCGCCAGCGGCACCCAGGTGGCGGCCAGGCTCAGATGCAGCCAGCGCCGGCGTCGCCAGGCCCCGCCGAATGTCCCCGCCAAAAATGTCCGGTCGTACAGGAACACCAGCAACTGAATGGTGGCGGCCACCTCCTTGGTTCCGACGCCGGCCAGGCAGGCGAGTACCGTCACGGCGCGCCACGGCCACGGGCGCGGCGAGGTTGCCGCGCGAACAAAGCCATACACGGTCAGCAGGCAGAACAGGCCGAGCAGCGACTCCGCCCGCTGGCTCACGTAGGTGACGGCCTCCGTCTGCAGCGGATGCAGCAACCAGATCCCCGCGATCGCGGCGGCGAGCGGCAGTTGCGCCCCGGCGAATCGCGCCCGCAGATCCGGCAGATCCAGCGTGCGCCGCACGAGGCCGAAGAGCACGCACGCCGCCAGGAAATGGATCACGAGGTTGAGCAGGTGGTAGCTCCACACCGCGTCCCCGCTGATCGCGTAGTTGACCGCCAGGCTGAAGTTCAGCAACGGCCGGCCGCTCACCGTCGCGGGGCCGGCCGGCGGC
>JBJKRV010000609.1:0-8125 GCA_046704465.1 Opitutaceae bacterium
CGGATTCGGCTTCGAAGTAACGCACCTCGTGCCGGGCGGGCGTGCTCGCAGCGAGGTAGAGCAGGCCGAGGCTCGGCAGCGACGCGATGACCTTGCTGCGCTCCACGAAGCCCGGAAGCGTCAGGCCCAGCTTCAGGAGCTTCTCGTCGTGCGCCCGCACGCCGCTCATCGCAAGCAAACCGATCTTCATCGCAGGCTCTGGAAGATGATCAGGACGAAGGCAGCGCCCAGCAACGTCACCGGGACGAAAAAGGCATGACGAAACGGTGTCCGCCAGGCAGTGAGGAAACAAACCAGCGGCATGGCGATGGCGCCGGCCAGCAACAACGGTCCCGGCCACGCCGCGGCAGCTCCGCCGGCGGGCAGCGGGGCGAGGCCGAAAACGATGTTCAATGTTCCCAGGGCAGCCAGGGCGATGTGACCGAGGCGCAGCAACCGGCGCGGAAACGAGGTGTAGCCGCCGAGAAAGTCTTCGCGGTGGAAACCCAGCCCGAGCGGAATTCCAATCAGCAGGGCCGACAGCACCAGAATCCAACCCGAGGTGAAATTCAAGGGATGCGGCATGAAGGCCTTCCGATCCGTTCGTGAAGCTGGGGGTGGCGCTTGGCGCGGGGTCCGGGGAGAACGCATTGTGAAAGTTCGCATCTCTCCTACAAGCCCAATCCGGCACAAAGACTTGCCGCTCGTCGGGTCTACTGACCATGTTGCTGGCGTGACGCGCGCCCCTTCGATTTTCCTGGCATGGCTTTGCGCCGCCCTTGGCGTGGCGGCGCTGTTGTCCGGCTGCGGGCGGCGGCGGTCGGCGCCCTCGATGGCGTCCGGCCTGTTTCCCGTGCGCTTCCAGACCGACTGGTTTCCCGAGCCCGAGCACGGCGGCTATTATGAGGCGCTGGCCAAGGGGTATTATGCCGAGGAGGGGCTCTCGGTCCGCATCCTGCCGGGTGGTCCGAACTCGGGCTACCTGACGGCCGTGGCGACGGGCCGGGCCGACCTCGGCATGGGCAACAGCGACGACGTCATCACGGCGATCTCGCAGGGCGTGCCGGTGAAGATCGTCGCCGCGGAAATGGAACACGATCCGCAGGGCGTCCTCTTCCACGCCTCGCACCCCATCCACACCGTGCGGGACCTGAACGGCAAGGTCGTCATGGCCGGCCCGGCCTCGGTCTGGGTGCAGGTGGCGCAGAAGCTCTACGGCATCCACTTCCAGCTCCAGCCGCTGGTGGGCGACCTGGCCCGGTTCATGGACAATCCGGCCTTCATCCAGCAGTGCTTCGTCACCAACGAGCCGTATTTCGCGGCGGCGCGCGGCGCCCATCCCAAGGCGATGCTCACCTCGACGCAGATTCCCCGGTACGATCCCTACCGGGTGATTTTCGTCGGCGACTCCTTCCTGGCCCGGCATCCCGACGTGGTCCGGCGTTTCGTTCGCGCCAGCGTCCGGGGCTGGATCGAATACGTGACGGGCGATCCCGGACCGGCCGATGCGCTGCTGAAAAAGCTGCGGCCGGACCTGCCGGCCGGCATCTTTGCCTACAGCCTGGCGGCGATGAAGCGCTATCACCTCGTCCAGGGCGACCCGGCCCGCGGCGAGCGCGCCGGCCTGCTGACGCGCGCCCGGCTGCAGCAGGAGATCAGCCTGCTGGAGCAGGTGGGCGTGTTGGAGCATCCCGTGACGGTCGACCAGGTGGCGGCGCTTGATTTTGTGCCGAAAGCGGTATCGGGTGGGGAGCATTTGCCATGAGCGCCGAGAAGCGATTGACCGAACTGGGAATCACGCTGCCGCAACCACCCCCGGCGGCGGGCAGCTACGTGCCGGTCGTGCGGACCGGGCACCTGTTGTTCTGCGCGGGCACCCTGTGCACCCTCGACGGCCGATTGACCCACACCGGCCAGGTGGGCTGCGAGCAGACGGTGCAGACCGGGTACGATTCCGCCCGGGTCTGCGCCCTGAACAGCCTGGCGAACATCCGGGCGGCGACGGGCTCCCTGGACGCGGTGCAGCGGGTGGTGATGGTCACCGGCTACGTCAATGCCGTGGCGGGCTTTGCGGACAGCCCGGCGGTGATCAACGGCGCGTCCGACCTGCTCGTGCAAATCTTCGGCGAAGCCGGCCGCCACGCCCGCGCGGCGGTGGCCGTGGCCGGACTGCCGCGCAACGCCACGACGGAAGTGCAGGTGGTGGTGGAGCTGAAAGCGTAGCGATTTCCGTCGTTCTGGCGCTGTTTTCGGGGTTGCTTCGACGGCAGGTTGGCCGCAAACACACAGGTCTTTTTCCGGCATGGCGTTCAATCTCAAGAAAGTCCTCAAGGCGCTGCTGTTCTCCTCGAGCCATCCACTCACGACCCGGGACATTCAGGAAACCTTCGCGCGTTTTCACGAGCGGGCCGGCGAGCTCGGCGATCTGGCGACCCAGGCGGCGGCTGCGCCCGAGGCGGAAGGCGCCGGGGGCGGGGAGGGCGAGCCAATCGCGACGGCAACCGATGCGGCCGCCGAGGCGGAACTCTACCAGGAGGTGCCGTCGCTCGTGACGGCCGCCCAGATCCGGGAGGCGATGGACGAGATCGCCCGCGAGTTGCAGGCGGCCGACGACATCTACCTTCTCACCGAAGGGGCGCGGGGGTACCGGATCGTGACCCACCCGCGGTTCGCCCGCTGGGTGCGGTTGCTGCGCGACGAGCCCGCGCCGCTCCGGCTGAGTGCGAGCGCGATGGAGACCCTGGCGGTGATCGCGTACCGGCAGCCGGTGACCCGGGCGGAGATCGAGCACATCCGCGGCGTGTCGGCCGAATCCGGGCTGAACAAGCTGCTGGAACGTGAACTGGTCCACATCGTCGGGCGCGCCGAACTGCCGGGGCGCCCGCTCCAGTACGGCACCACCGACGGGTTCCTCGAGTTCATCGGCGTCCGCTCGGTCGAGGAACTTCCGGCCACCGACGTGCTGTCGCGCCAGCAGATCAACGACTGGCTCCAGACGGCGATGCGGGGCCAGCACCCGTCCGACCAGGACATGGGTCTCTCGGAGGAAGGCGAGGAGCAGCTTTCGCTGGACGACGCGGCGCGGGCGGCGGCCGCCCGGACGCCGGAGGAGAACGCCGCGACCGACACCGACGGCGCCTCGCCGGACACCGGTGTTGCGGTCGCCGTCGAGCCCGCCCAACCACCCGCACCTCCCGATCAACCATGAATCTCGACACCCTGCGCCGGAAGATCGACAAGCTCGATCACGACATCGTGGAGCTGCTGAACAAGCGGCTGGCGCTGGCCGCAGAGATCGGCCGGCTCAAGCGCAGCAAACAGGGGCGGATTTACGTGGCCGAGCGCGAGGACCAGGTTTTGCGCAAGGTGTGCGCCCAGAATCGCGGTCCGCTGAAGGACGCTGCGCTGCGCGCCGTCTACCGCGAGGTCATGTCGGCCGCGATCGCGCTGGAGAAGCCGCTGCTGATCGCCTACCTCGGGCCCGAGGCGACCAACACGCACCAGGCGGCGATGCGGAAATTCGGGGCGAGCGTGGATTACAACGGCCTGGCCAGCATCGCCGACATCTTCACCTCGGTGGAAAAGGGCGAGGCCGACTACGGGGTGATCCCGATCGAGAACTCCACCGAGGGTTCGGTGCGCGACGCGCTCGACCAGTTCATCGACTCCGACCTGAAGATCGTCGCCCAGATCTACCTGGAGATCTCGCACGCGCTGATCTCGCAGGAACCGCTGGACAAGATCGAAACGGTCTACTCGAAGGACCAGGCCCTCGCGCAGTGCCAGCGGTGGCTGCAGCGCCATCTCCCGCATGCCCAGGTGATCTCGGCAGCCAGCACGGCCAGCGCCGTGCAGATCGCAAAAAAGACGCCGCGCACCGCGGCGGTGGCGAGTCCGATCGCGGCGGAGTACTACGGCGTGCCGGTAGTGGTGGCCAACATCCAGGACAAGTCGGACAACACCACCCGGTTCTTCGTGATCGGCAAGCAGGCGTCGGGGTCGGCCGGCCAGGGCCGCGACATGTCGAGCTTCCTGGTGTCGCTGGGCGACGACGCGGCGTCGCATCCCGGCGCCCTCCTGAAAATGCTCATGCCGATGGCCCGGCGCGGCATCAACCTGTCGAAGATCGAGTCGCGGCCGAGCAAGAAGCGCCCGTGGGACTACTACTTCTTCATCGATGTGACCGGGCACCACGATGACCCCGGGATGCAGGCGGCGGTCAAGCAGCTCCGGGCCTTCTGCCCGATGGTGAAGTGGCTCGGCAGCTATCCGGCCGCGAGCTGAACGAACGGGATCCGGCGGTCGAATGCGAGCGATTCGTCCGTGATGCTGAAGACCCGGATTGAACGGATTTCTTCCCGGATTCGTCCTTTTTCAGGGCGCTGGTTCGTCTTAGCTATAGAGTCCCTGCGATGAGCACGCCGCCGACCAAATCCACCTACGCCCTTCTCCTCCGCCAGCCCGCTGGCGGAATCCCGCCACCCGAGGAACTGCGGAAGATCATGGCACGATTTTCCGAGTGGATCGACGGACTGGCGGCGCGCGGCATGTTGGAAGGCACCAACGGCCTGGACCTGTCGGGCAAGGTCCTGCGCGGCCGTCGCGGCATGTCGGTCGTCGACGGGCCGTACGCCGAGGCGAAGGAAGTGGTGGGCGGATTGGTTTTGATCTCCGCGGCCAGCCTGGAGGAGGCGGTCGAAGCGGCGCGCGACTGTCCCGGGCTCGATTATGCGATGGCGGTCGAAGTCCGCCCGGTCCTGAAGCGGCGCTGAACGCCGGCCGCCAGCCGCGGCGCGGCCGATTGGGCAAGCGCGCATCCAGCGCCCAGAACCCAAAACCCTAGGGCGGATCAAAAGATAGCGTATCCGCCGTTCCGCGCCTGTAGGCCCGCTCGGTGAGCGGGCAACCCGGCCGACGGCCGGGTCTACAGCGGCTACGAATCAATTTAATCCGCTCTATACCCCGGCGTCAGCGACCACCAGAAACCGCTCGCGCAAGGCGGCCTGGTCCTCGGCATGCCGGGCGACCATGACTTCGTATTCGGTCGCCTCGACGGTCCAGCCGCGCACCGGGTCGAAATAGGCCAGGTCGGCCATCGGCAGATTGAACGCGACCCGGCGGGTCTCACCCGCGGCGAGGGATACGCGCGCGAACGCCTTCAACTCGCGCGGGGCGCGGTCGACCTTCGAGCCGGACGCCGACACGTAGAGCTGCACGACCTCGTCGCCCGCCACCGGGCCGGTGTTGGTGACATCGACGGTGGCCTGCAGCGTGTCGGAGGCGCGGAGGCGTGCATGTGCAAGCCGGAGGTCGCTGTGCTGCCAAGTCGTGTAGCTGAGCCCGAAGCCGAACGGAAAGGCCGCGGCGGCGCCGTCGCGTGCCAGTTTCCGATAGCCGTGCCACAAGTCGTAGGTGATCCTGGTCGCGTTGCGGTCGAAGTACGGCAGGTCGGCGGCCAGACGCGGGAAGGTGCAGGGCAGGCGGCCGCCGGGGTTCACCCGGCCGAGCAGCACGTCGGCCAGGGCGTGGCCGCCCTCCATGCCGGGATACCACAGGACCACGATGGCGGGGACCTGCTCGCGCCAGGCCTCGGTGATCACGCCGCTGCCGATCATCAACACGACGATCGTCCGCGGCTGGGCGGCGGCGACCGCACGGATCAACTCCTCGTCGCGCGGAGGCAGCGTGAGGCTGGCGCGATCCCCGCCGGGCGAGAACCCGCCCTCCTGCTGGCCGTGCCCCGGCAGGATTTTCTCGGCGATCGGTTTCTCCTCCGGGCTGGGCGGGGGGAAGGTCGGCGCGACCATCGGGATCTTGTCCGGGGGAATATATTCGCCCTCGTCGTCTTGGTTTTAGCCGACGATCACCACGGCGGCGTCGGCCGCGGCCGCGGTCCGGGCCGCCCGCGCCGGATCGTCGCCGTCGTCGAAGGCGATCGCCTCCTCGCCGAGGGCCGCCTGCAGGCCGTCCAGCGGCGTGACCACGTAGTCCGGCTGCGTGTTGCTGGAGCCGCCGTCGCCCGTGTTTGGCATGGAGGCCAGCCGGCCGACGACGGCCAGGCGCCGCACCCCGGCGAGCGGCAGGCAGTTGCCGTCGTTCTTGAGCAGCACGGTGCTCTTTTGCGCGGCTTCGCGGGCGAGTTCCCGGTGGGCGGCGCAGCCGACCACGTCGGGGGCGTATTGCGCGGGATCGCGCCCCTGTCCGAAACGCACCTGCTGGCGCAGCACGCGCAGTGCGGCGTCGTCGATTCGCGCCGCCGGCACGTCGCCGCTTTCCACCAGTGACTTCAACTCGCGGGCCCAGCGCATGCGGAAGGGCATCTCGATATCCTGCCCGGCGAGCGCGGCCTTGCGGGCGTCGCGCATGCCGAAGATGAAATCGGTCATGATGTAACCCTGGAAGCCCCACTGCTCCTTCAGGATCTCGGTCAGCAGCGGGCGGTTCTGGCCGCACCACTCCCCGTTCACGCTGTTGTACGCACTCATCACCGAGGCAACGCCGGCGTCGAGGATGCGCTTGAAATGGGCCAGGTAGATCTCGTGCAGGGCGCGCGGGTCGACCGTGCAGTCGACCGAAAAGCGCGCGTTCTCCATGGAATTCAGGGCAAAATGCTTCACGCACGCCATGGCGTGCCCCTGCACGCCGCGGGCGAGCGCGGCGCCCAGTTGGCCGAGGTGAAGCGGATCCTCGCCGTAGGTTTCCTGGGCCCGGCCCCACGCCGGGTGGCGCAGCAGGTTGACGCAGACGCCGCCGAAATGGTTGCCGCCCAGCGCGCGCAGTTCGCGACCGATCGCGTCGCCGATCCGCTGCTCGAGCGCGGGATCCCAGGACGCTCCGCGGGCCATCGAAACGGGGAACGTGGTCGCGCCCATCAGGATGATGCCGCGCGGGCCGTCGACGAAGCGGATACCGGGAATGCCGAGCCTCGGCACGGCGCCGGCCACCCACGGCCGGCTGGCATAGCCGCCGGGCGCCATCATCTCGGCCAGACCCGGCCAGAATGGCGTGTCACCGCTCATCATCCCGATCTTTTCGTCGAGGGTGAGCTGGGCCAGCAGGCTCCGCGCCTTGGCGTCGATTTGCGCGGGAGTGAGGGTGGCGGGGGTTTCGAGGGCGCCGAAGGCGGCGCGGGGGAGAGAGGGGTCGGCCGGAGTCATGATGAACGTCGTGGGGTGGGGGTGGGGCGGGCGGACACATTATTGTCGGGGAGAGGCCCGGGCGCCAATCATCAATCACCGGAATTTGACCGGCGGATGTCGCCGATCACGCCGATGGGCCCCGCAGTCGGGAGTTCATGCGGCGTGGCGCCGGCGGCATCAGGCAATCGAGAATCGGTCATTGCGAATCGCCAATGCGTTCAGCCGAACGCGGCGTCAGCGGTGGCAGATCTTCGACGGCTGATTGCACGATGATGGATTTCAGGAAGGGTACTGACGACGCTGCGGCCGGACCCGCACCGTCCCCGCCCAGGCGCGGCGGCTATTCGGACGGCTCCGGCGGCCGGGCTCCTAGGCGCCGTGCGGCCTCGTATTGTTCGGCCGCCTCGCGCCTCCGGCCGATGCTTTCAAAGGCCGCGCCGAGGTTGGCGTGCGCCTGCGCCAGGTTCGGATCCAGGCGCACGGCGGCCTCGAAATGGGGGATCGCCTCGGACGTGCGACCCAGCAGGAGCAGGGCCAGCCCCAGGTTGTTTTGCACCGCCGGCATGGCGGGATTGAGCCGCAGGGCTTCTTCGAACTGGGCGACGGCTTCGGGCAGCCGGCCGCTCATGCGGGCAAAGGTGTCTCCGAGGTTGTTGTGCGCCAGGACGAAGTTGGGCTTCAGATGCAATGCCGCTTCGTACTCATGGACGGCCTCGGTCAGGTGACCCGAATTGGCCAGGGCGTTGCCCAGGTTGTTGTGCAGGCTCGCGACGTTGGGCTCGAGGCGCACCGCGGCCTTGAATTGAGCGAGCGCCGACGGCAGGCCTCCGGGCCGCTGTTCCAGCAGGAGGCCGAGGTTGTTGTGCGCCAGCCAGCAGTCCGGATTGCGCGCCAGGGTCGTGCGATAAAGCGTCTCGTTGTCGCGGAAGTCGCCGCAGCGCCGCCAGGTCATCGCCGCGAACAGGACGCAGAGTGCCACGCCCGCCGCGGGGCCCGCGCGCCGGAAC
>JBJKRV010000610.1:0-3237 GCA_046704465.1 Opitutaceae bacterium
TGCTCGACCTGCACTATTCGGATACGTGGGCCGACCCGCACAAGCAATTCACGCCGAAGGCCTGGGAGGGGCTGACCCACGCCGAACTCGTGAAGACGGTTTATGCGTATACGCGCGACACGATCGCCAAGTTCCGCTCCGCCGGGGTGCTGCCCGACATGGTGCAGATCGGCAATGAGGTGACCAACGGCATCCTGTGGCCGGATGGGCGCCTGCCCGAACGCTGGGGCCATTTTGCCGAGCTCGTGAAGGCGGGCATCCGCGGAGTGAAGGACGGAAGCGCACCAGACGAGCGACCGTTGATCATGATCCACATCGACCAGGGAGGAAGCTGGGTCAACACCGGGGCGTTTTTCAATCGTCTCGATTCGTACGGGGTCGACTTCGACGTGATCGGCCAGTCGTATTATCCTTGGTGGCAGGGTTCGTTGCTCGATCTCCGCGAGAACCTGCAGTTCATGGCGCGGGCCTACGGCAAGGACATCATCCTCGTGGAAGTGGCGTACAACTGGAAGCCCGCCGAATATCGGAATCATCGGGCGCCGTTCCCGGAGACACCGGGCGGCCAGCGGGACTTTCTTGAGGCGGTCAACCGCCTGGTGCTGGCGACGCCGGACAACCTCGGCCGCGGTGTGTTCTGGTGGGAACCGGCGGTGGTTGGCCCGCTCGACCGCCGCGGCATGTTTGACGACCAGGGCAACGCCCTCCCCGTCCTCACCGTATTCGACCAATACACGCGCGGAAAGATTCCCAGCCGATGAATACCACAAATCCCTCACGCGACGTCCATCCGGCGGGAATCCCGCGCTACCGGTCGTCGTATGTCTGGCTGATCTCGGTGGTGGCGGCGCTCGGCGGCTTGTTGTTTGGCTACGACTGGGTGGTGATTGGCGGAGCCAAGCCGTTTTTTGAACGTTACTTTCTGATCACCAATCCGGCGGTTTCCGGCTGGGTGAACAGTTGCGCGCTGGTGGGGTGCCTGTTCGGGGCGGTGGCGGCGGGAGCGCTGAGCGACCGGTACGGGCGGAAGCGGCTGCTCATCTTCTCGGCGTTGCTCTTCGCCGTTACCTCGATCGGCAACGGCACCGCGACAAGCCTGGAGGTATTTGTGTCGTGGCGGATCCTGGGGGGCGTCGCCATCGGCCTGGCTTCGACCCTGTCGCCGATGTATATCGCCGAGGTCGCGCCGGCCGCCCTGCGCGGCAAATTGGTCTCGATCAACCAGCTCACGATCGTGATCGGGATCCTGCTGGCCCAGTTCATCAACTGGGCGCTGGTGCGGCACCTCCCGGACGGAGCCGGCAACGCCTTCATTCGCGACTCCTGGTACGGGCAGTCGGGATGGCGCTGGATGTTCGCGCTGACGGCCGCGCCGTCGCTGTTGTTCTTCTCGGCCATGTTTGCGGTGCCGGAGTGCCGGCGGTGGGTGGTGAAGAACGGCCGCGGCGAACTGGCCCGGACGGTGCTGGCACGCATCGGCGGTGCCGCCTATGCGGCCGCCGAGGTGCAGCAGGTGAATGCCACGCTGTCGGCCGGGGAAATCTCGCACGTGCGCTTCCGGGATCTGCTCGATCCGCGCCTGCGACGGGTGCTGGTGCTCGGCGTGACGCTGGCGGTATTTCAGCAGTGGTGCGGGATCAATGTGATCTTCAATTACGCCGAGGAGATCTTCCGCGCGGCCGGTTACGACATTTCCAGCGTCCTCAAGAACATTGCCTGGACGGGCTCGGTGAATTTCGTCTTCACCCTGGTGGCCCTGGGCACGGTCGACCGGTTTGGACGGAGGCCGCTGATGCTGTTCGGCGCGGCCGGTCTGGCGGCGATCTATGCGATCACGGGACTCTGCTACCACCTGGGCGTCGAGGGGTGGCCCATGCTGCTGCTCGTGCTGGCGGCGATCGGATGTTATGCGATGTCACTCGCGCCAGTGACCTGGGTGGTCATCTCCGAAATCTTTCCCAATCGGATCCGGGGTGCGGCCATGTCCGTGGCCGTAACCTCCCTCTGGGTGGCCTGTTTCATCCTCACCTACACCTTTCCGATCTTGGACCACCGATTCGGGGCGGCAGGCACGTTCTGGGTCTACGCGGCGATTTGTGCCGCGGGTTTTGCCTACATCTGGCGTTCGCTGCCGGAGACGAAGCAGAAGTCGCTCGAGGAGATCGAACAGGACCTGCTGGCTTCCTGAAGCCGTGCCGGGTTCGGCCGGACGCCGCTTGCCGGGCCTGAAGGGATTGCACCTCGAACGGTGTTTCCGCCCTCAGCCCCTCAGATCATGAAAACATCCCCTGTGTATCCTGGTGTTATCGGGCTGGCGCTGATCCTTTCCGGCGCCGCCCTGGCGCAACCCCCGGCGGGGACGCCGGCGTGGAAACCGCTCCAGATCGACCAGACCGTCGCGCCCATCTTCCCCCTGCAGTTGCTGCAATGGGGAGTCACCAGAGGGCGGGCGGAAATCGCCGTCTCGACCGATGCCGCCGGCCGATTGGAGGACTTGCTGGCGGTCGGTTACACGCGACCGGAGTTCGCGGACGCGGCGATCACCGCGATCCGTCACTGGAAATTCGATCC
The DNA here is from genome assembly GCA_046704465.1 of Opitutaceae bacterium. GTDB lineage: Bacteria > Verrucomicrobiota > Verrucomicrobiia > Opitutales > Opitutaceae > Fen-1467. The sequence goes on from JBJKRV010000610.1 coordinate 2,572, forward strand.
GGCGCGTCTCCGGGGCGAGCCGGTGGGGACGACGGTCCAGCTCGATTTCCGGTACACCGCCGAGGGAGTGGTGGTCTCCAGCGCAACGATCAACGACACGATGGAGATCATGTTGGCCCGTTTGCTGGCGGGAAGTCACGCGTACGGGACGTGTTCCCGCGGAAAGCTGGACCGGATGCCCACGCCGGTCACGACGGTGGCGCCACAGTACTCGCAGCAGCTGGCGGAGCGGGGGATCAAAGGCTCGGTGACGGTGGAATTCTACATCGACGAGTCCGGGGCGGTGCGCCTGCCGGCCGTGGTGTCACACGCCGATGATCCGTTTCTGGGCGCGTTGGCGGTGGAAGCGTTGCGTCAATGGAAATTCATGCCGGCCACGGCGGGAGGACGTCCGGTGCTGGTGAGGGCCAGCCAGGCCTTTGTATTCGGAAACGGCGGGTAACCATCCCGACGGCCCGAAGGGTTGGCAGCGTTCCCAAATGCAGACCGCGTGGCCCGGGCCACGCGGTCTTGTGTTTGGCAGAAGCCTTTCCCGGACGACGGCGCCCGTCGTCCGGTGGCGTTGCGGCACGCTCGTGCTGCGACGACCGCGAAGCGTAGGGTGTTCCGCCTTGGAGGCAAAAGGGGAGCTTCCGATTTGACCCCTCCGGCGGGTGTGCCGATATC
>JBJKRV010000611.1:0-14870 GCA_046704465.1 Opitutaceae bacterium
CGAATTACCCGCTGGGCGTCTGGGTGATGCTGCGCGAGTTCGGACTGCAGCAGCCGGCGGGCCTCGAGTACTTCGCGGCGTCCAACCTTCCGGTCGGCGCCGGGCTGAGCAGCAGCGCGGCGCTCGAACTGGCTTCGGCCCTCGCCTACGCGGGGCTGACCGGCGACCGTCCGTCGCGGGAGGTCCTGGCGCGGCTGGGCCGCCGTGCGGAAAACGAATTCGTGGGCGTGCCGTGCGGGATTCTCGACCAGGGCGTATCGGGGTTTGGCCGGCGCGATCATCTGGTGTTCATCGACTGTCGCGGGCCGCGGTTCGAGCTGGTGCCCCTGCCGTCGGGCTCGCACTTCTGGGTCTTCAACACCCATGCCAAGCATGCGCTCATTGACGGCCTGTATGCCGCCCGCCACCGCGAATGCCACGAGGCGGCCCGCGCCCTGGGCGTGGAGGTGCTGGCCGACGTCACGCCGGCCCGGCTGGAGCAGGAGAAGGGCCGGCTGGCCGAGGTGGCCCACCGGCGCGCGCGCCATGTGGTGGAGGAAATCGGACGGGTCGCGCGCATGCGCGCGGCGCTGGCCGCCGGCGACCTGGCCGAGGCGGGCCGGCTCCTCACCGCTTCGCACCGCAGCTCGCAGACGCTGTTTGAAAACAGCGCGCCCGAGCTCGACCTGCTCGTCGACACGCTGACCGCCCTGCCGTCGGTCCACGGCGCGCGGCTGACCGGAGGCGGCTTCGGCGGCGCGGTCATGGCGTTCACCGGCGCCGGATTTTCCGAGGCCGAGGCCATGCGGGTCACCGAGGTCTACCGCGGCCGCTTCGGTGCGGTGCCCGACGTGCTCCATTGCGAGACCGGCGATGGCGCGGAATTGATTGCGCTCTGACGCCGTCTTCCCTCCCATCCGGTGCCCGCATGAGCCCGCCGTCCGTCCCCGCGCCCGACGCGCCCACGACATCCCTCCAGGCCGCCCCCCCGGCCGACCCCTTCGAGATCGCCAACAGCCCGGCCTACTCCGAGGCCGACTGGTATCAGTACGTGTACCGCGGCGACGACGTGCCGCAGCTCACGCTGCGCGCCGTGCTCATGGGCGGAGTCCTCGGGATGCTGATGAGCGCCGCGAACCTCTACACGACGCTGAAAATCGGCTGGTCCTTCGGCGTCGCCATCACGTCGTGCGTGCTCTCGTACGTGATCTGGAATGTGATGCGTCTGGTTTCGGGCGGGCGGCTCTCGGAGATGTCGATCCTGGAGAACAACTGCATGCAGTCCACCGCCTCGGCGGCCGGCTATTCGACCGGTTCGACCATCGCCACGGCCTTCGGCGCGCTGCTGCTGATGACGGGGCACCACCAGGCGGTGTGGATCGTCGCCAGCTTCACCCTGTTCACCGCGGCGCTGGGCGTGTTCCTGGCCGTGCCGATGAAGCGGCAGATGGTCAACCAGCAGAAGCTCCCGTTCCCCTCGGGCACCGCGGCCGCGACGACGCTCAAGAGCCTTTACAGCCGGGGACAGGAGGCGATCCGCAAGGCCTACGTGCTGGTCGGCGGGCTGGTGGCCGGACTGGTCGTCGGCGTGCTCAACACCTCCGAGGGCACCCTCGGGGTCCTCGACCGGTTCTTCCAGAAGACGAAGCTCCACCTGCCGGACCTGATCCCCGCGAGCGGGTATTTCACGGTCAACAACCGCCAGCTCCTCGGCTTCGGCTTCGAGCCCAGCGTGCTGCTGCTCGGGGCGGGCATGATCGTCGGGTTGCGGGTCAGCCTCTCCATGCTCCTGGGCTCGCTGATCCTCTACCTCTGGGTCGGGCCGGCGCTGATTGCGATGGACGCGGCGCATGTGGGTCAGGCGGCGTACAAGGTGTCCATTCCCCTCATCGGCGGCGGCACGATCTATCACCTGCCGCGCTGGGCGCTGTGGGGCGGCACGTCGATCATGGTTTTTGCCAGTCTGACCGCCTTTGCGCTGCAGTGGCGCACGATCGCCCGGTCGTTCGGGGCGCTGCGCCCCGGCCGCCGCGCCAAGGCCTCGGCGCCGGATGAACGCATGGCCCGCGTCGAGGTGCCGCTGGGCTGGCTGGTGGCCGGGCTCATTCCGATCACGATCGGCCTGCTGGCGATCCAATATGTCGCGTTTCGCATCAGCATCTGGCTCGGCCTGGTCGCCGTCGGCATGTCGTTCGTCCTGAGCCTGGTGGCCTGCCGGGCGACCGGCGAGACCGACACGACCCCGATCGGCGCGATGGGCAAGGTCATGCAGCTGCTCTTCGCAGTGCTCTCCCCGCCGGCCGCCTCCAGCGTGCAGCTGTCGCTCGAGCACAATCTCATGGCGGCCGGCACCGGAGCCAATGCGGCCTCGTCGAGCGCCGACCTGCTGACCGACCTGAAGAGCGGCTATCTGCTCGGTGCCAACCCCCGCAAGCAGTTCCTCGCCCAGTTCATCGGCATCTTCTTCGGCACGCTGGCCGTCATCCCGGCCTGGTACCTGATGGTGCCGACCAAGGCCAGCCTGGAGGCCTTCAATCCGCCCGCCACCAACATGTGGTGGGCCGTCGCCCAAGCCCTCGCGGGCGGCGGCCTGAACCAGCTTCCGGCCAGCGCCAAGTGGGCGATCGTCGGCGGGGCGCTGCTCGGGGTCCTGCTCCCGCTGCTCGGGCGGCTCCTGCCCCGCGCCGAGCGCTACCTCCCTTCGGCGATGGGGCTGGGCCTGTCGTGGGTGCTGACGTTCAGCAACTGCCAGGCGTTCGCCCTCGGCGCGGTCCTGTCATGGATCTGGACCAAGGTTCACGCGCGCACGGCGGAGGCGTACAACGTCCCGCTGGCCTCCGGGCTGATCGCGGGCGAGTCGCTGATGAAGGCGCTCATCGCCATGACCGCCACGGCGGTCGGCCTGTGGGTGGCGCGCCACTGAGGCCGCGCCGGCGTTTTTTTGGCGGCGGCCGGAAAAAGGGTCGACGCCCGCGGGCAACAGCGTTTTTGCTGGGCGGCGGAGCCTGACCCCGGATCCCGATGAAAAAGAAATCCGTCAAGCGTGTAGGCATTCTCACCGCCGGCGGCGACAGCCCCGGCTTGAACGCCGCGATCCGCGCCGTCGGCAAGGCCGTGATCGGGGAGTACGGCTGGGAAATCATCGGCTTTCGCGACGGTTTTCTGGGCCTGGCGCAAAACCACTGGGTGCGCCTGGACAAGCGCACCCTGGCGGGAATCCTGACGGTGGGCGGCACCGTGCTCGGCACCAGCCGCGACAAGCCCCACCGGATGGACGTTGACGGCCGCCAGCGCGACATGACCGGCGTGATTGCCGCCAATTACCGCAAGCTCGGCCTGTCGGCCCTGGTCTGCATCGGCGGCGGCGGCACCCACAAGAATGCGCTGCGCCTGGTCGAACGGGGGCTGAAAATCATCACGCTGCCCAAGACCATCGACAATGACGTGCCGCTGACCGACGCGACCATCGGGTTCGACACCGCCCTGGGGATCGCGACGGAGGCGATCGATCGCCTGCACAGCACGGCGCACAGCCATCACCGCATCGTCATCGCGGAGATCATGGGCCATCGCGCCGGCTGGCTGGCGTTGGGCGCGGGGATCGCCGGCGGGGCCGACGTGATCCTCATCCCGGAGATTCCCTATGACGTGGAACAGGTCGCCACGGCGATCCGTCGGCGCCTGCGCAGCCGCACGAACTTCAGCATTGTGGCCGTGGCGGAGGGCGCGATGTCGCGGATCGACGCGGCCGCGTTTGCCCTGGCGGAAAAGCGGCGCAAACAGGCAAGATCCGAGGCGGAGCGCGGCCACGCGAAGGCCGAGCTCGCCGCCCTGGAGGCGCGCCACGCCGGCAACACGCTGCGTCTCGCCCGGCAGCTCGAGGAGCTGACCAAACTCGAGGCGCGCGTCACGATCCTGGGCTATGTGCAGCGCGGCGGCACGCCGTCGGTGGCGGACCGGCTGCTGGCGACCCGGCTGGGCACGGCCTGCGCGGGCCTCATTCGCAAGGGGTCCTTCGGCGTGATGGTGGCGGCGCGGGGCGACGGGGTGAAGGCGGTGCCGATCGAGGATGTGGCCGGCCGGCTCAAGACCGTGCCGTACGACCACCAGTGGATCGAGGCGGCCCGCCGCGTCGGCACCTGCCTGGGCGATTGACGCCGGGCCGCATCGCCAGCGGGTTCACGGCCAAACCCGGGCGGAACGCGCCTCAGAAGAGCTGGGCCACCGTCGCGAAATAGGCGTCGACCCACCGATGGGCGACGAGGAAGTAGAGGAGTCCTCCGGCTGCCAGCATCGGCCCGAACGGCACGTGAACCCCGAAGCCGACGGGATCCCGGGCTGCGGGCGCGTCGGCGTCAGCGGCAGCCGGATCGGCCGGCGCCGCGGAGGACGGCGGCGGTTTGCGAAACAGGCCCTGCCACAGGAGCGCCAGCGCAAACCACAGCGTGCCGATCATGGCGCCGCCGAAGACGGCGGCCACCGCGCCCTGCCAGCCGGTGAACGCGCCGATCGCGCCGACAAACTTCACGTCGCCGAACCCCATCGCCTCCTTGCGCAATACCGCCTCGGCGAGCAGCGCGATCCACAGCACCAGTCCCGAGCCGACCAGAAGCCCGGTGACGGCGTCGAATCCCGAGCGCAGGCTGGCGACCATCAGGAGTTCGTGGTGGCGGCCATGCAGCGACGGCACCAGCAAGGAGAGCATCACGCCCACCACCGCCAGCCACACCGTGAAGGCGTCGGGGATCAGCATGTGATCCAGGTCGATGAACGTGGCGCAGATCAGCGCCGCGATGAGCACCATGCCGCAGAGGGCCTTGCCGGGGGGGAACAGCAGCCAGCAGGTCAGGAACAGCCCGGCGGTGAGCGCCTCGATGAAGGGATAGCGGACGCTGAAGTGGCGGCCGCAGCAGCGCGCGTGTCCGCGCAGGATGAACCAGCTCAGAATCGGGAGGTTGTCGTACCACTTGATCGGCGCGCCGCAGGCGCAATGCGAGCGGGGCGTGACGACCGACTGGCCGGCGGGGATCCGGTAGATGCAGACGTTGAGAAAGCTGCCGATGCAGGCGCCGAACACGAACACGGCCATCGGAAAAAACCACGGGAAGGCGGCGTCAAACGCGGCGTAGGCGGGCATCGGTGGACCATTGCGGCGGGGTGGCCGGCGAAAGTCAAACCGCTCGGTCCGGCCCGGGGAGCGCGGCGGCGGCCGCCCGCGCCATCACGGGCGCGGTGCGCAGCGCCGGCACGCCGCTCCAAAGCTCCAGGGACCTGGCGCCTTGGTGGACGAGCATGGACAGGCCGTTGGCGTGCGGCATGGCCCGGCTGGCGGCCTGGCGGAGCAGGCCGGTCTGCGGCGGATTGTAGATCATGTCAAAGAGGGCCGCGGGGCGAGGCAGGCGGTCGAGATCGATCGGCGGCGGATCGCCGGCGCGGAGGCCGGCGGACGTGGCGTTGATCACGACGGCGTCTCCGGGCAGATCGGAGGGCGGAGATTGCGGATCAAACCCGTGCACGGGGATCGCGGCGGCGAGCGGCCGGAGCAAGCGCAACAGTTCGTCAAGGCGGCCCGGACTGCGGTTGGCAATCCACAGCGCGGCGCAGCCGCGGCGCAGGCACTCGACAGCGGCGCCACGCGCCGCGCCTCCGGCCCCGAGAAGGATGACCGGCGTCCCGGCCAGTTGCACGCCCAGGTCTGCGGCCAGCGCCGCCGCCAGGCCGTACCCGTCGGTGTTGTCGCCCCGCCAGCCGTCGGACCGGCGGATGAGCGTGTTGACGGCCTCCAGCGGGGCGGCTTCGGGCGCTGTTTCGCGAACGAGCGCGAAGGCCAGCACCTTGTGCGGCACGGTCAGGTTCAAGCCGGCGAAGCCGCGCGCATGCAGGCGTTCGAGCGCCTCACCCAGCCGCGCGGGTGGCACGTCGATGCGGAAATACCGCCAGCGCCGGAACCGCGGATCGCTTGCCGCCAGGTCGGACAAGGCGGCGTTGTGGATGGCGGGGCTCAGCGAATGCGCCACGGGATGCCCGAGCACCGCCAGGCGGGTGCCCGCCTCCGGCCACGAGGCCTCGTCGTCCAGCGTCAGTACCGGCTCGGAAATCTGCTCCATCCGGCGGAATTCTTACCCGGCCCGGCGCGGGCAGGGCGAGGCTGGAGTTGTGCGCGGCCGACGATCCGCCGGTCAAGGCTCGGCGTGCCGGCGGTAGGTGGCCTCGAATTCGTCCACGAATCCGGCGAACAGTCGCGCCCGCACGGGATCCCCGGCCCCCGCATAGTGGCTCGCGAGATTCCGGCAGCAGCGGCAAAGCACTTCGCGGACCGGGGTGGGCGCCAGATCCGCGGCGGTCGGCAGCTGATGCGCCTGCCGCAGAAGCATGAAAACCTCCGCGGGCGTGCGAAATACCCCGCAGGCATACGGATCGACGAAGAACGGCCGGTCGTCCAGAAAACAGCCGACCACGAAATAGCCCGGCAGGCCGACCGGCTCGAGCGCGAGACCCACCCGTTGGGCGACGAGCAGATAGACGATGCTCAAGGTGACGGGCAGGCCCTTGCGCCGCACCAGCACCTGGTCGAGAAGGCTGTCGCGGGGGTCGGCGGGGTGTTCGAGGCTGCCGCGAAAGCCCCACTCGTGGAACAGGACGCGGCTGATCACCCGGCACTTTTCGCGGAGACTCGAGGGTTCGACCAGAAGTTGCCGGCAACGGACGGCGATCTCGTCCAGCCGCGCGCAGCAGGCGCCGACGTCGAGCTCGGGTGAAATCGTGCGGCTGAGCAGCAACGAACCGGTTTCCAGCTCGTAGTTGAGCGAGCGGACGAAGGCGGTGAAATCCGCGACCGGGTCGCTGCAATGGAGTTCGCGCAGGAACCAGGAGGCGTGTCGGGCGAGCAGGCGATCGGGACCGCGCGACACTTCCTGGAGGAAATCCACCGCACCGGATCCCTGGCCGGCGAACGCGGCGATCAATGCATTCCGAACGGCGGGGGCGTCGTCGTCCAGGAGGGCGAGAAACGCGTCCTGAAGATCGGGGCTCAACCGCTCAGATTTCACGGCGACATGCGAATTCGAAGCGCTTGGAGACGCAATCGGAATCCGCTGCCGACGCGGGCTTCCTTCGCTCAACCGCGGGCGCCGAACAAGGCCGAACCGATGCGCACCAGCGTGCTGCCCGCCGCGACCGCAGCCTCGAGATCGGCGGTCATGCCCATCGACAGTTCGGCCAGGGGGACACCGAATTGCGCGGCCATCCGATCGCGCAGTTCGCGCAGCGCGCCGAAGGTCCGTGGCGCCACCGCCGGGTCGTCGGACAACGGCGCGATCGTCATGAGGCCGTCGACCTGCAGATGCGGGCATGTCAGCGCGGCCTCCAGCAGGGCGGCGGCCTCCGCCGGATCCGCGCCGGACTTCCGGGGATCCCGTCCCGCGTTGATTTGAAGCAGCACGGGGAGCCGGCGGTCAGTCTCGGCGGCCAGCCGGTCCAGCACCTGGAGCAGCCTCGGGGTGTCTACGCTCTGGATGCGGTCGAAATGGGCGACTGCGAGCCGGGCCTTGTTGCTCTGCAGGTGCCCGATCAATTCCCAGCGGATCGCCGCGGTGCAATGCGCGCGCTTCTCGACGCCCTCCTGCACGCGATTTTCGCCGACCGCCGGGAACCCGTAACGGGCGGCGTACTCCGCGGCCTCCGCCGGATGGGTCTTGGTGACCGCCAGCACCTGCACATCATCGGGCCGCCGGCCCGCCGCCAGGCACGTTGCCGCGATTTTTTCTCGAACCGCATCGGCCCGTGCCCTAAAAGTTTCATAAGCGATAAACATTAAGATGCCTTCTTAAAAGATTGCGCCCCAAGTAGTGCCCTTGATGATCACGCGGAGAACATAATCAACCATGCAAGTGGAGAATTTTAAGATCTTTGCCGACCTGGTCGAGACGAAGAGCTTCTCGAAGTCCGCCAAGTTGAACGGCATCACGCAGTCGGCGGTGAGCCAGCAGGCGCGCGCCATGGAGCGCCATTTCAAGACGCTGCTGATCGACCGCAGCCAGAAACAGTTTCAGCTGACGCGTGAAGGTTTGCGGGTCTACGAGGCGGCGAAGGAGGTCCTGCACCAATACGAGAAGCTGTTGAGCGAGCTGCAGGAGATGAAGAAGGTCATCAGCGGCACGATCCGCATCTCGACGATTTATTCGATCGGCCTCCATGAGTTGCCGCCGTACATCAAGAAATTCCTCCACGACTATCCGTCGGTCAACGTGCGCGTGGAATACCGGCGGTCGAACCTGGTGTACGAGGACATCCTGCACAACTCGGTGGATTTCGGGCTGGTGGCCTTTCCGGTGAAGGTGCGGCAGATCGAGATGATTCCGTTCCGCAACGACCACCTCGTCTTGATCACGCACCCGAGCCACGCGCTGGCCAAGACCGGCGAGGTCCAGTTACAGACGCTGGCCGGGCAGAAGTTCATCGGTTTCGACCCGGACATCCCGACCCGCAAGGCTGTCGATCAGATTTTCCGGGAGAACAAGATCGAGATCGAGCCGGTGATGGAGTTCGACAACATCGAGACCGTGAAGCGGGCGGTGGAGATCGATGCGGGCGTCGCCATCGTGCCGCAGGCCACCGTGCTGCAGGAGGTGCAGCAGGGTTCGCTCGCCGCCGTCCATTTCAAGGGCAAGGAATTCACGCGGCCCCTGGCGATCCTGCACCGAAAGGGCCGGGTGCTGACGCCGGCGATGAAGAAATTCATCGAGACGTTGAGTTCCGACCTCTCCGAGCCGACCAAACTCTGAGTCGGCCGCGGCCATCGGCGCGGCGGCCGGTGGCGCCGATTTGCGGCCTTGACCCGGGTGCGCGGGCGCGGCCATCTTTGTATCATGGCTGCCGTGCTGCTGCCGGTCTATGCGCTGACGCTGGCCGGGTTGCTGTATTTCTCGGTCCATCGGCTCAAGATCCTCTGGCTGTACCTGCGACATTGCCGCGGCGCCCCCCGTCCGCCGGTCTGGTCTGGTTCCCTTCCGCGGGTTTGCGTCCAATGTCCGGTTTTCAATGAGCCCGCGGCCGTGGTCGGTCTGCTGGAACACGTGACCGCCCTCCGCTGGCCGTCCGCGCGACTCGAGATCCAGGTGCTCGACGATTCGACCGACGAGACTCCGGCGGTGATCGCCCGGTGGCTCGCGGCGCATCCGGACCGCGCGGGCCGCTGCCGGCATCTCCACCGGAACCATCGTTCCGGCTACAAGGCGGGAGCCATGGCCGCCGGGCTGGCGCAATGCCGGGCGGAGTTCATCGCGGTGTTCGACGCGGACTTCCGGCCCGCCCCGGATTTTCTGGAAACGCTGATGCCGCATTTTGCCGACGAAAGCGTGGCGGTGGTGCAGGCGCGCTGGGAGTTCATCAACCGCGAGGCCAGCCTCCTGACGCGGTTCCAGGCGATCTTCCTCGACGCCCATTTCATCGTGGAGCAGGCCGCCCGGCATGCCAGCGGGCTGATCTTCAATTTCAACGGCACGGCGGGCATCTGGCGACGGGCGGCCCTGGAAGACGCCGGCGGGTGGGCGGACGACACGGTCACCGAGGATCTCGACCTGAGCTACCGGGCGCAGCTGCGGGGATGGCGGTTTGTCTACCGGGAGGATTATCCGGTCGGGTCGGAATTGCCCGAGAGCCTCACCGCCTTCAAGTCGCAACAACGGCGCTGGACCAAGGGCGGCATCCAGGTGGCGCGGAAGCTTCTGCACACGGTCCTGGCGAGCCGGTTGCCGGCGCGCGTAAAGCGCGAGGCGCTGAGCCACCTGACCGCGGGCCTGGTGCATCCCTTGCTGCTGCTCTTCACCGTGCTGCTGGTGCCCAGCCTCCTGTTCCTGGGCACCGAGTTGCGGGGCCTCTGGGCGGTATTCAACCCCATCACGGTGATCCTCATCGGGGCAACGACGGTGACGCTGTACGTGACGGGACAATACTTCCGGCGCCGGGAGTGGCTCAGTGGAATTGTCTGGCTGGTGGTGGCCCCGGTCGTGGTGGCCTTCGGCCTGGCGATGAGCGTGACGTGCTGCCTGGCGGTGCTTGAGGGTCTGATGATGAAGGGAGGCGAATTCGTGCGGACCCCGAAGGGTGACGCGCGCGCCGGCGTCGCGGGTATGTTGGGATCGTTCCGGCACCGCACCGTCTATACCGCGGTCCTTTGCGGGGAGGCCCTGCTTGGCGCCGTCTTGCTGGCGGGTGCGGCCTATTTCCAGCGGGCCGGTGGTCCGCTCAGCGCCCTGGTGCTGCTGATCAACGGATTGGGGTTCCTGGGGATGGCGGCGATGTCGACGCACGACTTGCTGCCGCATTTCGGCGACGCGCGAACCTAGGCAGAAGCCGGGAATAGTTGCCGACGTTGGGGTCTCATGCAACTTGAGCCACCATGAGAATATCGTTCCTGCGTCTCCCCCTCCTGCTCTCCCTCCTTGCTGCCGGTTTGGTCGGCACCTCCGCCGTGCGGGCGGATGGTGCCGGCGCGCTCAAGGCCGCGCCGGCGTGGACCCTGAAGGACCTCGACGGCAAGACGGTCAGCCTCGATCAGTTTCGCGGCAAGGTCGTCGTGCTGGATTTCTGGGCCACCTGGTGTCCCCCGTGCCGGGAGGAGATCCCGGGATACGTCAAGCTGCAGAAGAAGTACGCCAAGGACGGCCTGGCCGTCATCGGAGTGTCGCTCGACCAGGGCGGCCCGGAGGTGGTGAGACAATTCGTCGCCGATCACCATGTCGACTACCAGATTGTGATGGGCGATCAGAAGATCGTGGACGCCTACGGCGGCATCAACGCGATTCCGACCACCTTCATCATCGACCGCCAGGGCAACATTCGCTACCGGAAGGTTGGCGAGATGCCGACCGCGGAGTTCGAGGCGATCCTGCGCCGCTACTTGTGAGGCGCGGGTCCGCGCGGTGGGTGCGCCGGCGTCCCGTCAAAACAGATGGGGCCGGCGATAACCCCTAACGCCGGCCCCACTGATTTTCGTGCCCGAAGGTAATCGGGCTCCATGTTACCCAGAACCCTGCAACGCAGGGTGAACGTATGATCTGCGATGGGATGAATAGCATGACCGGTGCCAATCCGGAGCGCGGATTGCGGTTGGACAGATTTGACCAGTGGCGCCGCCGATCCGGTCAGTGCGGACGGATGACATAGGGCGGCCGGGTCTCGACGTGAAAACGGGACAGCTCGCTGAGCTGATCCGCCACTTCCCGATCCGAGCGGCAGCGCGGCACGGTGTTGCCGCCAGGCCGCCGTCCGGTCTTTCGGAGCCACTGGTCGAAGACGCCGGGCATGACGAGGCGCACGGCGGGCGATTCCAGGTGCTTTTCGCGCCGGCGCTGCGCGTAGGTCTCGCTGCGGGCCTGCAGTTCGGCGTCAAGCTCCGGGCCAATGACGTTCGCGGTGGGCGTCTCGATGGTCGGCACCTTCAGCTCCAGCCACCATTCGTGGGATCCTCGGATCTGACCGGTGAGCGTTGCGGCAAACAGGGGCGCGACGTGAAAATTGACCACGGCCCACCCGTGGCGCCGGCTCACCGTCACGAGGGAATCAATCAGCTGGCGCTCGACCACCTGCTCCGCGAAGGCGTCCAGTTTCAGCCGGGTGCGCCCCACGTACTGAAGCCGGGGCGGATCGGTGGATACAAACTGCACGACATCACCGATGACGTGGCGGCAAAGGCCGGCGGGCGTCGTAAGCAACAGGGCGTAATCAATTCCGGTTTTCACCCCTTCGAGGCTCACCGCATGGGAACCCAGGTTGCGCAGGTTGTCTTCGATGAAGACCGGCATGGGCAGGAATTCGAAAAAGATCCCGGACTCCGCCAGGAGGCGCAGACCGTCGGCGTCGCGCCGGTCTTGGGCCGCAATCAGCCCCTCGGGCGCCGAATAGACCTCGTGGAGATCGACATCGGGTCCCACCGTCGCGCGCAGCCGGTCGCCGAAGGGCTCCAGCGGCACGCCGCCGTGCACGATGCATTGCAGTCGCGGCCAGATGGCCCGGAGGTGCGATGCACCGCCCCCGCTCGAGGAGACGCCCAGAGCGTCTGCCAGGTCCAGCAGCGAGGCTGGGGAACCGGCAATCAGGGTGATGTTGCGCGACCGGACGCGTTCGACGATCGCATGCAGCCGATCCTCCCAATTCTCGACCTGCGAGATCTCGCGGCCGGGTTCATACAGGTGTTTTTTCGCCCACGGGGGCAGATGCGGCGCGGCGATCGCCCCGGTCTCGCCGACGAAGGCTGCGGACGACCGGAGTTCGCCGGCCGGAATGGAATGTGAGCCGCCGGCCAGGAACAGATGGCGGCCGCGCAACACTCGCGAGCCGCCGGCCCTTGCGGTGTAGTAGAAAAGCGCTTCCAGCCCGGCCCGGCGGAAATGTGCGAGCATCGCATCGGTCACCGGCACGTCCCGCGAAACGCCCGTCGTTGTTCCGGCCGACGCGGCAAAAAGTCCGCATGTTCCCGGCCAGAGCACATCCGCCTCGCCGCGTTTCATGCGGTCGACATAGGGTTCAAGCGACTCGTAGGTCTCGGGCCGGACCCGTTCGCGAAAGGTCTCATAGCGCATGCCCGGCTCGATCCCGGCCTGTCGGCCGCGTGCCGTCGGAGCAATCTGGCGGGCGAGGCTGGCGAACGTCTGGTGCTGGGCGCGATGGCCCGGTCCCGGCCGTTTCAACCGCCATGCGGTGTAGGCCGACCTCACATCGGCCGCCAAATTTACCAAGCTTTTGGGCGGTGTCATCATGACGGGCCCTGACGCAGACCAAGGCACAGGTCAGGTGAGCCGCAAGCGAATTCCCTCGAATGGCCCGACGTAAACCTGAATTTGACCAGGCCGCACCGCCTCCACCGGGCGTGCGCCGTTCTGAGTGCCTGATGGCCCGAATCTTGCCCGTGACTTCGCGGCGGATTCGATTTCAACTGGGGCATGGTCCTGCCGCCGGTTATCTACGAGGATGAGGCGCTGCTCGTATTCGACAAGCCGACCGGCCTGCTGGTGGCTCCCGACCGCTGGGACAAGCAGAAGGCCAACCTCATGACTTTGGTGCATGCCCGGCTTGGCACACAGGTGGCCAATGTGCATCGACTCGACCGCGACACCAGCGGTGTCCTGTTGTGCGCCAAAACCAAGGAGGCCCTCGACGTTCTGAGCGGGCAGTTTCAGGGCAAAACCGCGGAGAAGACCTATCATGCGCTGGCGGTGGGTGCGGCGCCGGAGGGCGAAATTGCGATCGACCTGGGACTGGCCGAGGATCCCGCCCGTCCCGGACTGATGCGAGTCGTCAAACGAGGAGGCAAACCCAGCTGCACGGTCGTACGCCGGTTGGAGCAGTTCCTTGGTTTCGTGTGGTTGGAGTGCCGGCCGCAGACCGGAAGGACCCACCAGATCCGCGTTCATCTCGCGGCCAGGGGCCTGCCGATCCTGAATGATCGGTTCTACGGCACCGATGCGCAGCTTCTGCTTTCCCGGCTCAAGCGGGGTTACAAGGGACGCGAACACGAGCGCCCGCTCATCGGCCGTCTGGCCCTGCACGCCAGTGCGCTGTCCGTCACCCATCCGATGACGCGTGAACGCATGACCCTCGAGGCTCCGCTGCCCAACGAATTTCTGGTGGCATTGAAATACCTGCGTCGCTTTGCGGGCGTGTGACCGCCGCCCGGGTTTCGCCGGAACGCACATTGGCCGGGGCGAAGGGACTGTCGCGCCGGTCATGAAGCGGTTGATTCATCAATCCGATTATTAACTCCTGCGCCGGAGGATCTTTGCGCGCCTGTCACCGGCATGGCGCCTGCTTTTCACAACGTGCGGCTATCGTGCCGCTGCTTTCTTCAGGAACCTGAGCGTTCTTTGGAGACCGGCAAGGGCGATCGGAGGGGAACCGCGCCCTTGCGGAGATCCGCCAGTTTGGCGGAGCCGTACATTAATTCGGTTTGGGTCATAATGGTCGGGGACGGGGGGCGTAAAGCCGCCGGCCCGCCGGGCGTTTAACGTAAAGCAAAAAACAAACTCTCCGCTTCCGGGCGGAGTTTATAAAGTCATGAAAAACGTCAGCAAGCTCGCAACCCTCGTCGGACTCCTTGCGCTTGGCGCCGCCGCGCCCAACGCATTCGGGTTGACGACCGATCAAGCCTACATCGCCTCGTATTCCGGCCGCACGGACATTCCGGTGCCGGTGCGGGTCGTCGCTCCCAGCGCCGACCTGTCCCAGGCCGGCGTCAAGGTGAAGGTCGAGTTCGTGGTCGATACCTCCGGAAAGCCAAAGAATGTGACGGTGGTGTCCGCCACGAACGAGGCGTTCGGGGAATCCGCCCTTGAGGCGGTCAAACAGTGGCGGTTCGCACCGGCGAAGGTGCACGGCACCCCGGTGCCGATGACGGTCATGCTGCCGATCGTGGTCAAAGCGGCGGACTGAGGATCGCCCTCCGTCCGTAGCGCTGGACAACAAGGCCGCCTCCCGCGGGGGAGGCGGCCTTCGTTGTTGCTGCGGAACTCATCCCCGCCCGTGCAGCGGTGCGGGCGATGCGGGTCGCAACCGAGCGGATCTCAGCCGGAACCGCGATCGCCGGCGACATCAGACGCCACGAGGGCGCACAGCAGGGTGAGGACTACGACCATTGCGATCATGGCTTGGGTTGGGTCGATAAGTGAGAGCCGCGCGCGTCGCGCTTGTTCCCACCGTGGAATCGACCTAGCCAGGCGCCATGGGTACCACCGCCGGGGCATTGAGCCCGGCCGAGCAGAAGGCGACGAGCTGTCGCAGGCAACCGTCCGGATCGTCGCCCCGGCACAAGCCGCCGGACAGGCGGCCCGCATCGTGCAGCCTCAGGGCGGCGAACAGCATCGCTCCGACCGAAAACTCCAGCCGCCAAAACAGGG
>JBJKRV010000612.1:0-13731 GCA_046704465.1 Opitutaceae bacterium
ATCGAGCAGGCCGCCGCCGCGGCCCGCGGCGCCGACGTCGCGATCGTGGTGGTGGGGGAGGACGATGCCATCTGCCGCGAGAACGCGAGCCGCATCAGCCTCAACCTGCCGGGTTACCAGGAGGAACTGGTGCAGGCGATCCAGGCCACCGGCACGCCGGTGGTCATGGTGCTGGCCAGCGGGCGGCCGCTGAGCATCAACTGGGAGGCGGCGCATGTGCCGGCAATCCTCGAGATGTGGTTTCCGGGCGAGGACGGCGGCGACGCGGTGGCCGACGTGCTCCTCGGCCACACCAATCCGTCGGGCCGGCTGCCGATCACCTTTCCCCGCAGCGTGGGCCAGATTCCGCTCAACTTTCCGGCCCATCCCGGCTCGCAGGATCGCGACGCCGGCCAGGTGTACGGGCCGCTGTTCCCCTTCGGCTTCGGTCTCAGTTATACCACCTTCGGTTACGCCCACCTCCGGATCGACCCGGCCCGGCAGGGTCCCCGGGGCCGGATCGACGTGTCCTGCGACGTCACCAATACCGGCGATCGCGCCGGCGACGAGGTCGTCGAGCTCTACCTGCGCGACGATTACAGCAGCGTGACGACCTTCGAGAAGGAGCTGCACGGCTTCGCCCGGGTCCATCTGAATCCGGGCGAGACGCGCACCGTGCGTTTCACGCTCACGCCGCGGGATCTCGAACTCTATGACCGCAACGACCAATGGACGGTCGAGCCGGGGCGTTTCACCGTCATGATCGGCGCCTCGTCGACGGATATCCGCCTGCGCGGCAACTTCACCATCACGCGGCCCGACGGCACCGCGCCCGAGGAGGCTCCGCTCGGCGACGGACTGGCGCCGTCCTCCGCCGTCCGTCCGTCGGCCTGACTCGCAATCGCGCGGATTTTTTACACTTTCCCAACATGCGCTTGATTACCCTCCCCCGCACCGGCTGGCTGCTCGTCGGCCTCGCCCTCGCCGGCCTCGTCGGCTGCAGCACGATGCCGCAGACCGCGGCCCGTTCCTATGATGTCCGCGCCTTTGGCGCCGCGGGCGACGGCACGACGCTCGACACCGCGGCGATCAACCGGGCGATTGACGCCGCCGCGGCCGCCGGTGGCGGCACCGTCGTCTTCCCGGCCGGTTCCTACGCCAGCTACTCGATCCACCTCAAGAGCAACGTGACGCTCTACCTGGACCAGGGGGCCACGATCCTCGCGGCCTATCCGCCGGCGGCGGGCCAGCCCGGCGGGTACGACGCCCCCGAGCCCAACCCCGGCAACGACCAGTACGAGGACTTCGGCCACAGTCACTGGCACAACAGCCTGATTTGGGGCGTGGGCCTCCAGAACATCGCCATCCTCGGTCCGGGGCGGATCTTCGGCCGGGGTTTGAGCCGCGGTTTCGGCCGGTTCGATCCCCTGCCGGGCGAACCGCGCCCGCCGCGCCCGCGCCGCTACTTTGATCCCGCCAACCTGCGGCCGGGCGAAAAACACCAGTACGGCCCGTTCGGTTATCCGAATCCGTGGGACACGCTGGCGGCCGGGATCGGCAACAAGTCGATCGCCCTCAAGAACTGCCGCAACGTCATCCTGCGCGACTTCACCATCTACCATGGCGGCCATTTCGGCATCCTCGCCACCGGCGTCGACAACCTGACCATCGACAACCTGAAGATCGACACCAACCGCGACGGCATGGACATCGACTGCTGCCAGAACGTCCGGGTGACGGATTGTTTCGTCAATTCGCCGAACGACGACGGCATCTGCCTCAAGGCCAGCTACGGCCTCGGCGAGTTCCGGGCCACGAAGAACGTCACGATCACGGGCTGTCAAGTCAGCGGCTTCGCGGAGGGCACGCTGCTCGACGGAACCTACCAGCCCAAGGACCACGGCGGCCCGACCGGCCGCATCAAGCTGGGCACCGAGGCCACCGGCGGCTTCAAGAACATCACGATCTCCAACTGCGTGTTTGACTACTGCCAGGGCCTGGCCCTCGAGCAAGTGGACGGCGCCGACCTCGAGGACGTGACCGTGTCGAACCTCGTGATGCGGCACATCACCAGCGCGCCGATCTTCATCCGCCTGGGCGCCCGCCTGCGCGGCCCGGGGCAATTGAAGGTGGGCACGGTGCGGAACATCTCGATCAGCAACATCGAGGCGACGGATGTGACGGGGTTTCAAGGCATTCTGATCGCGGGCATCCCCGGCCACCGCATCGGGCACCTGTCGCTGAGCCACATTGCGATCGAATTCCAGGGCGGGGGCACCAAGGAGCAGGCGGAGCGGGTGGTGCCGGAGGAGGAAAAGGCTTATCCGGAACCCGGTCGCTTCGGCATCCTGCCCGCCTGGGGGCTGTTTGCCCGCCATGTGCAGGACCTCAGCATCGACCACGTCACCCTCTGGACCGCGAAGCCGGATCTGCGTCCGTCGATGATCCTCGATGACGTCGGCGGCGTCGAGCTGGACCACGTGAACGCGAAGCCGGCGGCGGGGGTGCCGACGATCGTGCTGAAGAACGTCAACGGAATCTCGGTGGGATCCTGCCCGGGCGTGGCTGACACCCGGCGGGACGAGCCGGTGGCGGAGGCGCGCCTGTAGCAAGGCCGTTCGCGCGGCGGCCGGCGGCGCCCAACCGGACGCCGCCCCGCCTCCCGAGGGCGAAATTTGACGCCGGGGATTGAGGGCCCGCCCGGGGTGCATAAGTTCCCCGCGTCTTCCAGGTCCGATTCGCAGTCGGATTGAATATGACTTATTTGCGTGACCAACCCGCCGCGGCGGCGTCTACCATGGGGCATAGCTGTCGCCGGCCGGGCCCAGGCTCGCTGTCGACGCACCAAACATCCACCGATCTTACTCGATGAGCAACGATTCCATACAGGGCGGCCGCCCGGCGGCGCCGGAGAACAATCCTGGCGGGGGCGGCCACGCCGGCCCCGCGCCGGCGCGCCGGAAAGTACAGCGGCGTTCCCTGGTCATTGTCGTGATCGCCATCGTGGGGCTGCTCGGGGGAGTCTGGTGGCACAATCACTCGCAGGGCGGAGCCGGCATGAGCTTCCGGCAAAACATCCGGGCAATGTTCGGCCCCGGCGCGGCGATCCCGGTCGTGGTCCAACAGGCAGAGAAGGGCAGCATTGATATCTACAAGGACGGCCTCGGGACGGTCACCCCGCTCGCCTCGGTGACGGTGATAACCCGAATCAGCGGCGAATTGACCGAGCTGCATTTCAAGGAAGGGCAGGAGGTCAAGGCCGGGGACCTGCTGGCGGTCATCGACCCGCGACCGTATCAGGTGGCGCTCGAACAGGCTCGGGGCCAGCTGTTGCAGGCGCAGGCCCAGCTGGCGCAGGCCCGCAGCGATCTCGTGCGCTACGAGACGTTGTCCAAGCAGGACTCGATCGCCGCCCAACAGGTGGACACCCAGCGGGCCCTGGTCAATCAGTACGCGGCGCTGGTGCAAACGGACCAGGCGGCCGTCGACAGCGCCAAGCTCAACCTCGTGTATTGCCATATCACGGCCCCCATCACCGGGCGCGTGGGGCTGCGCCAGGTGGATCCGGGCAATTATGTGACGCCCTCCGACACCAACGGCTTGGTGACATTGACGCAGATGCGCCCGATCTCGGTGATCTTCACGCTGCCCGAGGATGATTATTCGCAGGTCGCCGAGCGGCTGCGATCCGGAGCGAAGATCCCGGTCGAGGCCTATGACAGCTCGGAGACGCAGAAACTGGCCACCGGAAACCTGGCCGCCATCGACAATCAGGCCGACACTTCCACGGGCACGTTCAGACTGCGCGCGTCCTTTCCCAACGAAAACGAGATCCTTTTTCCCAACGAGTTCGTCAACATTCGCATGCTCCTCAACGTGGAACGCGGTGTGATTGTCATCCCGAGTTCGGCGATCGAACTGGGCCAGATGGGCTCGTATGTCTATGTCGTCAAGCCCGATGACACCGTGATGCCGCAGGCCGTCGAACTCGGCCCGACCCAGGGCGAGCGGGTGGCCGTGCTCAAGGGCCTCAGCGTCGGCGACCACGTGGTGGTCGACGGGGCTGACCGCCTGCGGGAGGGCGCCAGAGTCCTCGTGCAGACGCCCGGGCAGACGCCGGCCGGCGGAGGGCCGGCGCCGGTCGCGGCGAAGGCCGGCGAGGCCGCGCAACGCTGGAAGCGCGGCGGACAGAGCAAGTACAAAAAGAACGGGCGCGGTCGGTGGCACGGCGCGTCGTCGTGAAGCCGGATGAAACTGGCTCGAGGAACCTGGCGATGAATCCGTCCCGGATCTTCATATTCCGGCCCGTGGCCACGACGCTGCTGATGGCGGCGATCCTGATCGTCGGCCTGGTGGCATTCCGGTTCCTGCCGCTGTCCGCCCTGCCCGAGGTCGACTATCCGACCATCCAGGTTCAGACCTTTTATCCCGGCGCCAGCCCGGACGTGATGACGTCCTCCGTCACCGCCCCGCTGGAGCGGCAGCTGGGCGAAATGCCGGGCCTCAAGCAGATGACGTCGTCGAGTTCGGCGGGCGCGTCGATCATCACCCTGCAGTTCGATCTCGATCTGAGCATGGACGTGGCCGAGCAGGAGGTGCAGGCGGCCATCAACGCCTCCGGCAACCTGTTGCCCTCGGACCTGCCCGCGCCTCCGATCTACGCCAAGGTGAATCCGGCCGATGCGCCGGTGCTGACCCTGGCCGTCACCTCCAGGACGATGCCGCTGACGCAGGTCGAGGATTTCGCCGACACGCGGCTGGCGTCGAAATTGTCGCAGCTGCCCGGCGTCGGTCTGGTGAGCATCGGGGGCGGGCAGCGCCAGTCGATGCGCATCCGTTTCAACCCCACGGAACTCGCCGCCTTCGGGCTGAATATCGACGACGTCCGCAGCACGGTCGGCAACAGCAACGCCAACACCGCCAAGGGCAATTTCGACGGGCCGCAGCGGGCCTTCACCATCAACGCCAACGACCAGCTCAAGACCCCCCAGGAATACCGCAACCTCATCCTGGCCTACCGCAATGGCTCGGCGGTGCGGCTGCGCGACGTGGCCACGGTCGAGAGCGCGCCCGAGAACAAGGAGTTGGCCGCGTGGGTCGACACCACGCCGGCCATTCTCATCAACATCCAGCGCCAGCCCGGCGCCAACGTCATCCAGGTGGTCGACGCCGTGAAGGCGCTGCTGCCGGCGCTGAAGGCCTCCCTCCCTCAGGCAATCTCGGTCGGCGTGCTCACCGACCGGACCAACACGATCCGCGCCTCGATCAACGACGTCGAGATGGAGCTGACCCTCGCCGTGGCCCTGGTCGTGCTCGTCATCTTCCTGTTCCTGCGCAACGTCCCGGCGACGATCATCCCCGGCCTGTCGGTGCCGCTGTCGCTCATCGGCACCTTCGCGATCATCTACCTGCTGGGCTTCAGCCTGAACAACCTTACGCTCATGGCGCTGACGATCGCCTCCGGCTTCGTCGTCGACGATGCGATCGTCATGATCGAGAACATCGCGCGCTACGTCGAGCAGGGGGATTCGCCGATGGAGGCGGCGTTGAAGGGATCCAGCCAGATCGGTTTCACCATCATCTCGCTGACCATCTCGCTCATCGCGGTGCTCATCCCGCTGCTGTTCATGGGCGACGTCGTCGGCCGCCTGTTCCGCGAGTTCGCGATCACCCTGTCGGTCACGATCCTGATCTCGGCCACGGTCTCGCTGACGCTGGTGCCGATGCTGTGCTCCAAGCTTCTGAAACATCAGGGCCGGTCTCAGGAGCCGGCCTGGAGCCAGGTGGCGGGGCGCTGGTTCGACCGCCTGATCGCCGGCTACGATCGCGTGCTCCGCTGGGTGCTGGACCACCAGGGGCTCACGCTCGCGGTGGCCGTCGGCACGCTGGGGCTGACGGCGTACCTCTACGTCGCCATCCCCAAGGGGTTCTTCCCGGTCCAGGACACGGATTTGATCCAGGCCATCACCCAGGCGTCGGACTCGGTCTCGTATGAGCGCATGTGCCGTCTGCAGGAACGGCTGGCCGCGGTGATCTTGAAGGACCCGGATGTCGTGAGCCTCTCCTCCTTCGTCGGCGTCGACGGTACCAACACGACGCTGAACACCGGCCGGATGATGATCAATCTGAAGCCCAAGAACCAGCGCCGGGACGACGTCTCCCAGGTCATCGACCGGCTGGACCGCGAGACGGCGGGGGTGATGGGCATCATGGCCTACCTGCAGCCGGTCCAGGACCTGACGATCGAGGACCACATCAGCCGGACGCAGTACCAGTTCGTGCTCGAGAGCGCCAAGCCCGACGAACTGGCGACCTGGGTTCCCCGGATGGTGGCGGCGTTGCAGAAGCGGCCGGAGGTGACCGACGTGGCGAGCGATTACGAGCCGAACGGCCGGGCGGCCTACGTTGATGTGGACCGCGACGCCGCCGCCCGCTTCGGGATCACGGCGGCGACGGTCGACAACGCGCTCTACGATGCCTTCGGGCAGCGGATCATCTCGACGATCTTCACCCAGTCGAACCAATACCGGGTGATCATGGAAGCCAACCCGGCCCTGCAGCGCTCGCCGGCGTCCCTGGGGCAGATCTACCTGCCGTCGGCGGCGGGCGGTCAGGTGCCGCTGACGGCGATCGCCAAGATCGAGGTGCGGACGGCGCCGCTGCTCATCAACCATCTCGGTCAATTCCCCTGCAACACGATCTCCTTCACCCTGCCGCCGGGCGGTTCGCTGGGGGCGGCGGTGGCGGCGGTGCGGGCCACGGAGGCGCAACTGGGCCTGCCGCCCAGCGTCATTACCAGCTTTCAGGGCGCGGCCTCGGCGTTCGAGGCGTCCCTGTCGAACGAGTTGTTCCTCCTCCTCGCCGCGGTGCTGACCGTGTACATCGTTCTGGGGGTGCTCTACGAGAGCTTCATCCACCCGGTGACGATCCTCTCGACCCTGCCGTCGGCCGGCATCGGCGCCCTGCTCGGTCTGATGCTCGCGCGCGATGATCTCGGCGTGATCGGCATCATCGGCATCATCCTGCTGATCGGCATCGTGATGAAGAACGCGATCATGATGATCGATTTCGCGCTCGAAGCCGAGCGCGAGCAGGGCAAGGCCCCGCGGGACGCCATCTACCAGGCGTGCCTGCTGCGTTTCCGGCCGATCCTGATGACGACCATGGCGGCGATGCTGGGGGCGGTGCCGCTGATGCTGGGGCAGGGCACGGGCTCGGA
Source organism: Opitutaceae bacterium (assembly GCA_046704465.1). Lineage (GTDB taxonomy): Bacteria > Verrucomicrobiota > Verrucomicrobiia > Opitutales > Opitutaceae > Fen-1467. Next base: position 7,199 of record JBJKRV010000612.1, read on the forward strand.
GCTGCGGCATCCCCTGGGCATCACCATCGTCGGCGGCCTGGCGGTCAGCCAGGTGCTCACGCTGTTCACGACGCCGGTGATCTATCTGGCCTTTGACCGCCTGGCCCGGCGGTTGCACCCGCAGGGGGTGGCGGCGCCGGCCCCGGCGGCCGCAGGGGAGGCGACGTGAGCTTCTCCCGGCCGTTCATTCACCGGCCCGTGGGCACGACGCTGATCACCATCGGCATCGCCCTGGCCGGCGTCATGGCGTACTTCCACCTGCCGGTGTCCCCTTTGCCGCAGGTGGACTTCCCGACCATCGTCGTCTCCGCCTCGATGCCGGGCGCCAGCCCCGAAACGATGGCTTCGTCCGTCGCCACGCCGCTTGAGCGGCATCTGGGGGCGATCGCGGACGTCACCGAGATGACCTCGCGCAGCTCCCAGGGCAGCACCCAGATCGTCCTGCAGTTCGGCCTGAACCGCAACATCGACGGCGCCGCCCGCGACGTGCAGGCGGCGATCAACGCGGCGCGGGCGGACCTGCCCACGGCACTGCGCAGCAATCCCTCCTATCGCAAGATCAACCCGGCGGACGAGCCGGTCGCCATCCTCACGCTGACCTCCGACACGCTGAGCCAGGGCCAGCTCTACGACGTCGCCTCGACCGTCATCCAGCAGAAGCTTTCCCAGGTCTCGGGCGTCGGTGACGTCGAGGTGGGCGGCAGCTCGCTGCCGGCGGTACGCGTCGACCTCAACCCGACCGCGCTGTTCCGCTACGGCATCGGCCTGGAGGATGTGCGCGCCGCGCTCTCGGCCGCCAACGCCCATGCCCCGAAGGGGGCGATCGAGGACAGCCGTTTCCGCTGGCAGATCTACAGCAACGACCAGGCCACGGACGCGGCGCAGTACCGGTCGCTCATCATCGCCTACCGCAACGGTGCGCCGGTCCGGCTGTCCGCCGTCGCCCACGTCTACAACTCGGTCGAGGACATCCGCAACGCGGGCTTCTCCCAGGGCAAGCCGGCGGTCGTCGTCGTCGTCTTCCGGCAGCCGGGAGCGAACATCATCGACACCGTCGACCGGGTGAAGTCCCTGGTGCCCGAGCTCCAGGCCTCGCTGCCGGCCGCCGCCCAGCTCTCCTTCGTCATCGACCGCAGCGTCACCATCCGGGCCTCCCTCCACGAAGTGGAGGCCACCCTGGCGATCGCGGTGGTGCTGGTGATCCTGGTGGTGTTCTTCTTCCTGCGGGACTGGCGGGCGACGATGATCCCGGCGGTTGCCGTGCCGGTGTCGCTGATCGGCACGTTCGCGGTGATGTACCTGCTGGGCTACAGCCTGGACAACCTGTCACTCATGGCGCTGACGATCGCCACGGGCTTCGTGGTGGATGACGCCATCGTGGTGATGGAGAACGTGACCCGGCACCTCGAGGCCGGCATGCCGCGTTTTCAAGCCGCGCTGACCGGCGTGCGCGAGGTCAGCTTCACCGTGCTGTCGATGAGTTCGTCGCTGATCGCGGTGTTCATTCCGATTCTGCTGATGGGCGGCATCGTCGGGCGGCTTTTCCGCGAGTTTGCCGTCACGCTGTCGATTGCGATCGCGATCTCGCTCTTCATCTCGCTCACGACCACGCCGATGATGTGTTCCCTGATTCTCGGCCGCGGGGCGCGCACCCGGCACGGGCGGCTGTATCGCTGGAGCGAACGGTTGTTTGAGGATCTGCACGCGGCGTACGAGCACTCGCTGCGCTGGGCCCTGCGCCACGGGCGGATCATGATGGGAATCCTGGCCGCGACCGTGGCGCTCAACGTCTGGCTCTTCAAGATCGTGCCGAAGGGGTTTTTCCCGGAACAGGACACGGGCCGCATGTTCGGCTTTGTCGTCGCCGACCAGACCATCTCGTTCCAGAGCATGGCGAAGAAGCTCAAGGAGTTTCTCAAGATCGTGCAGAGCGATCCGGCGGTGAACGTCGCGGTCGGCATCGCCGGCGGCGGCCACTGGGGAAACTCGGGCCACCTGTTCATGGGCCTGAAGCCGCTCTCCGTCCGCAAGGTCTCATCCGAGCAGGTGATCGCCCGGCTCCGGCCCAAGCTGGCCCACGTGCCCGGCGCCCGGCTCTTCCTGATGGCGGCCCAGGAGATCCGCATCGGCGGGCGCGAGAGCAACGCCGCCTACCAGTATACGCTCGAATCCGACTCCCTCGAGGAGCTGCGGACGTGGACGCCGCGCCTGGTGGAGGCGCTGAAGCGCGAGCCGGTGTTGACCGACGTCAACAGCGACCAGCAGAACAACGGGCTGGAGACCGATCTGGTCATCGACCGGGACGCGGCATCGCGGCTCGGCCTCACCGCCGCGCAGATCGACAACACGCTCTACGACGCGTTCGGCCAGCGGCAGGTGTCGACCATCTACAAGTCGCTCAACCAGTACCACGTCGTCATGGGCGTGGCGCCGCGCTACTGGCAGAATCCGTCGGCGCTCAAATACATCTACGTGAGCAAATCGGGCGGCAGCATCAGCGGCACCCAGTCGACAAATGCGGTGGCCGGAACGATCTCGACCGGCGCGGGCCGGACGAGCGCGGCCTCGGTGGCCGCCGACGCGGTGCGCAACGCCCGCCTGAACGCCATCGCCTCGCGCGGCCGGGGGGGCGCCTCGACCGGCCAGGCGGTGAGCACGAGCTACGAGACCATGGTGCCGCTGTCGGCGTTTGCGCACTACCAGATGGGAACGACGCCGCTGGCGGTGAACCATCAGGGGCAGTTCGCCGCCGCCACCATCTCGTTCAACCTGGCGCCGGGCGGGACGCTCGGGCAGGCGGTCGACGCGATCAACCGCGAAGTCGACCTGATCCACATGCCGACCAGCATTCACGGCGCCTTCGCCGGCACGGCGCGGACCTTTCAACGCTCGATCGGCAACGAGCTGATCCTGATCGTCGCGGCCATCATCGTCATCTACCTCGTGCTCGGGATCCTGTATGAGAGCTACGCCCACCCGCTCACGATCCTGTCCACGCTGCCGTCCGCCGGCCTCGGGGCGGTGCTGGCGCTCATGCTGTTCGGCACGGAATTCAGCCTGATCGCCCTGATCGGCGTGATCCTGCTCATCGGCATCGTGAAAAAGAACGCGATCATGATGGTTGATTTTGCCATCGTGGCCGAGCGGACCGGCGGCCTCGAACCGCGCGAGGCCATCTTCCAGGCGTGCCTGCTGCGTTTCCGGCCGATCATGATGACCACCATGTCGGCCCTCCTCGCGGCCGTGCCGCTCGCCGTCGGGTACGGCGAAGGCGCGGAGCTGAGGCGGCCGCTTGGCATTGCGATCGTCGGCGGCCTGATCGTCAGCCAGTTGCTCACCCTCTACACGACCCCGGTGGTGTATCTTTACATCGACCGGTTCCGCCGCTGGTGGCTGCGCGGCTTTTACCGGCTGCGTGGCGCCCTTTGGCGCGAGCCGGTCGCGAAGGCCCCGGCGCCCCTCGAGTCCCGTTCCTCATGAGCCTGACGCGCCGCTTGCGTATCCTCCCTCGTTTCGCGCCTCCCGGCCGGTCGGCCGCGGCCGCCCTCCTGCTGCTCGCCGGCTGCGCCGCGGGTCCGAACTACCGGCGGCCGCAGGTGGCCACGCCCGTGGCCTACAAGGAGGCCGCGGGCTGGAAGGTCGCGACCCCGGATGATGCCGCCCTGCGCGGTCCCTGGTGGCGGATGTTTGGCGACCCCGTGCTCGACGGGCTGGAAGCGCAGGTGGCGGCGGCCAATCCGACCCTGGCGGTGGCGCAGGCCAAATACCACCAGCCGCGCCAGTTCGCCCGCGCGGAGCGCGGGACGCTGTGGCCGTCGCTGTCGATCGCCGGGTCGGCCCAGCGGTCGCGCGCCTCCAGCGTGGCGGCGGTGCGGCCGGCCAACGCGTTTTCCGCCTCGCTCCAGGCGGCCTGGGAGCCGGACCTGTGGGGCCGCGTCCGGCGTTCGACCGAGGCGTCCGTGGCCACGGCGCAGGCCGGCGCCGCCGACGTGGCGCTCGTCCGCCTGTCGTTGCAGTCGGCGCTGGCCCAGGACTACATCGGGCTGCGGACGCTCGACGAGCGGCAGCGCCTGCTGCAGGACGCGGTGGCGGCCTATCGCCGCACGCTGACCATTTCGCAGAACCGCTACCGGGCCGGGGTCACCGCGCGAAGCGACGTGGTGTCGGCCCAGACCCAGCTGGACACGGCGCGGGCGCAACTCATCGACGTGGGCGTGCAGCGCTCCCATTTGGAGCACGCCATCGCCGTGCTGGTGGGCCGTCTGCCTTCGGACCTGACGATCGCGCCGAAGCCCAGGCTCGACCTGGCGCAGCCGGACGTTCCGCTCCTGCTGCCGTCGAGGCTGCTGGAACGGCGGCCCGACGTGGCCGAGGCCGAGCGGCAGGTGGCGGCGGCCAACGCGCGCGTGGGGGTGCAGGTGGCGGCGTGGTTTCCCGCCCTCAGCCTGTCCGCCGACGGCGGATTCCAGGGCTCGGTGTTCGACCAGGTCATCACGGCTCCGAACCGCTTCTGGTCGCTCGGGGCCCAGGCCGGCGAGACGCTGCTGGACTGGGGCCAGCGGAGCGCCGTCGTGAAGGCGGCGCGCGCCGCCTACGACGCGAGCGTGGCCAACTATCGCCAGACGGTCCTCGGCGCCTTCCAGGAGGTGGAGGACGACCTCTCCAGCCTGCGCGTGCTGGCGGAGGAGGCGAAAGTGCAGGATGCGGCCGTCGGCGAGGCCGCCGAAGCCGCGCGGATCTCCGTGAACGAATACAATGCGGGCACGGTCGACTATACCACCGTCGCGGCGGCGCAGGTCGCGGAACTCAACAGCCGGCTGTCGGCGCTGACAATCCGCAGCGACCAGTTGACCGCCAGCGTGGGCCTGATCGCGGCCCTCGGCGGCGGCTGGACCACGGCCGACCTGCCCGACGCGCACGAGGTGTTCGCCGGCCGGCCGGCCGATTGACCGGAACGCCGGCCGGTCAGCGTCGGAACGAACGGCCGGACGCCTGGCGGTGCAGGCGGGAGCGGCGCGGAGAGTTCCAGAACGGCCGCGTCGCGGCGGCGGGCCGGGGACCCGGCTCCGGCGCGGGCGGCAACGACTGAACGGACGCGGGCCGGTTGGCGGGAGCGGCGCCCGGCGCGAACGGATGATCGTGGTGCACCGGAATCGACTGGCGGATCAGCCGCTGGATGTCCCGGAGGAACGCACGCTCGGAGGGATCGCAGAAGGAGACGGCCAGCCCGGTCGCGCCCATGCGCGCCGTCCGGCCGACGCGGTGCACGTAGGCCTCGGGCTCGTTCGGGAGATCGAAGTTGACCACCAGGGCGATGCCCTTGACGTCAATGCCACGGGCGGCGATGTCAGTGGCCACCAGCACGCGATTCCGGCCGGACCGGAAGTCTTCGAGGGCGCGCTGCCGGGCGCCCTGCGACTTGTTGCCGTGGATGGCCGCCGCCGGAATGCCGTCGCGGTCGAGATTGCGGGCCAGCCGGTTGGCCCCGTGCTTGGTGCGGGAAAAGACCAGCGTCAGGCCGTCGCGGTGGCGCGAGAGGGTGTGCACCAGCAGGCGGTGCTTGTCGCGTTGCGCGACGTGGCAGACCCGTTGCTCGATCAGTTCCGCGGTCGAGGCGACGGGGGTCACTTCGACGCGCACCGGGTCGCGGAGCAGCCGGTGGGCCAGCTCGCGAATGGCCTCGGGCATGGTGGCGGAGAAGAGCAGCGACTGGCGCCGCGCCGGCAGCCGGCCGACGATGCGCTTCACGTCGGGCGCAAAACCCATGTCGAGCATGCGGTCGGCCTCGTCGAGCACGAAGATCTCCACCTGGTCGAGCAGCGCGTGGCCCTGCTCCATCAGGTCGAGCAGGCGGCCGGGCGTGGCGACGACGATCTCGACCCCGGCCGCGAGGGCGCGGATCTGCGGGTGTTCGCCGACGCCGCCGAAGATGACGGCATGCCGCAAGGGGAGGTGGCGTCCGTAGAAGGCGAGGTTGTCGCCGATCTGCGCGGCCAGCTCCCGGGTCGGGGTCAGAATGAGGGCGCGCGGCCGGCGCGGGACGGGCCGCCGCGGCTGGTCCGCCAGGCGCTGGAGCATGGGCAGGGCGAAGGCGGCCGTCTTGCCGGTGCCGGTCTGCGCGCAACCGATGAGGTCGCGGCCTGCGAGCAGGGGCGGAATGGCCCGGGCCTGGATGGGCGAGGGCTGGGTGTAGGACTTCTCGGCCAGCGCCCGCAGGATGGGCGCGGCGAGGCGCAGGTCGGCGAAGGTGGATGTGATGTATTGATTCATGGTTGGTGGCCGGGCGCGCAGGGCGTCCGGAGCGGGCCGCCGGATTGAAGGGCGGCGGACCGGATTTGGATTTGGGCGTCAGCCCGGCGACCACGGCCGCGCTTCGTGCCAAGGCACGGGTCGGCGGATTGCAGGGGGACGGACGTTGGTGATGTCGATGAGCGATGAGAACCTCTGAACGGTCTCTCATCGAAGAAACGCCCGAAGGGAGGCGGATGCTTACGGTCGCGAATGTCGCGCCCCTCGTCCGCCTGACGCGCGGG
>JBJKRV010000613.1:0-5186 GCA_046704465.1 Opitutaceae bacterium
GCCACCAATGCTTCGGAGGCAGCCAATGCCGCCACCAACGCTTCGGAAGCGGCCAATGTCGCGACCAACGCCTCGAATGCCGCCAGTGCCGCGGCCAATGCGTCGCAGGCCGCCGAAGCCGCGGGCCATGCCGCCGAGAATGCCGGAGTTGAGGCGTCCAACGCCGCCAATGTTGCCGCCAACGCGGCCGCTGCCGGCCAGACCGGCCTCGCCCAGGCGGGCGTGGAGGCGAGTGCCAATGCCGCCGAAGGTATGGCCACCGCGGCCAAGGCGACTGACCAGAGCACCTCCGGGGTGGATAAGGCGATGCTCGTGGCCAACAGTCATGCGGACCAGGCGCTGCAAAAGGCCGAGGCTGCTGAATCGTCGGAAACCTCCGGGTCCACTGACGTCGATGCCAATGCTTCCGGTCAAACCGGGCTGACCAAGGCGAAGGCCTCGGCCAATGCCAACGCGGATGGCGGGCTGAGCAAGGCGACAGCGGCCAGCGACCAGAGCTCATCGGGAGGAGCCCAGGTGAAGACCCAGACCGGAACCGATTCCGAATCGACCACGGCCGACGCTTCCGAAGGCACTGAGGGGAGCGACCACGCCGCGAATGGTCAGACGGGCCTCGCCAGGGCGAACCTGAAAGCGAACGCCAAAGCCGGCGCCGGACTGGCCAAGGCGACGATCGCCACGGACGGGAGTGTGACCGGGACGGCCAAGGCCGGTGAACTGGCCAACTCGCACGCTGAGCAAGGGCTCCAGACCGCGGAATCGGCGGGCACCCACTGAGCGCCGGATCTGGAACTTGAGCCCAGATTGAATAATATGGGGAGGAGCGTGCCTGCTTCCGGGGGCACCTCCTCCTTTTTTCGACTCTCTACCCTTTACCCATGCACCACCGATTCATCAGGGCCGGCTTGTCCGCCCTCGCGTTCTTGATTGCGGCGTCCGGTCTCTGCCGGGCGCAGGTCGCCACGCAGAAGGTCAAGCTCGATACGAGCTTCGTCTACACCCGCGGCAGCTACGGCCTGCCAACGGACACCGACATCGACGTCATTCTGGTCAACCCCAGCTACGAAACCGACGCCTGGCGGCTGCAGGCCTCATTGCCTTATGTGTACCTCAAGGGCGCGGCCTCCGTGGTCGGGAATGCCGGCACGGCCGCCACGACGCGGACCGAGCAGGGCGTGGGCGATGCCTCGGTCACGGTGACGCGGAAGCTGGGCGACGTGGGCGAAGGCTGGTTTCCGTCGTTCGCCGCCAAGGTCAAATTCCCCACGGCGGACCAGAGCAAGGGCCTCGGCACGGGGAAGACCGATTTCTCGTTCGAGGCCGATGTGTTCAAGAAGGTCGGCGACCTCGTTCCCTACGGGACATTCGGCTATCAATTTCTCGGCCACAGCCAGGCCTATCCGATGAAGAGCGGCTTTTACCTCTCGGCGGGCTTCGCCGATACCGTGGCGCCCAAGGTCGTGGTCGGCCTGGGTGGCAACTGGCGCGAGCGCATCATCAGTGGCGGTTCGCAGGCGGTGGAGTTGATGGCCTTCGTCCAACGCACGCTCACCGAGGGCCTCCACCTCCAGGTCTTCGTCCTGCACGGCTTCACCAACGCGAGCCCCGACATTGCGCTCGGGGCCACCCTGGGGATGACGTTCTGAACCGGAATCGCGCCGGTGCGAAGCGGGCTCGGCAGGACGGCGCGGCGAAAGCCGCGCCCCAGCCTCATTCGTCGTGCTCGGCCAGCCAGCGCTCGGCCTCAATCGCCGCCTGGCATCCCATGCCCGCCGCCGTGACCGCCTGGCGGTAGACGTGATCCGCGCAATCGCCCGCCACGTAGACCCCCGGGATTCGTGTCTTCACCTGGGAGCCGGCTGCCGGCTTCAGGTAGCCGTTCCCGTCAACCTCGAGCGCGGTGGCAAACGGACGGGTGTTGGGGATGTGCCCGATGGCGACAAACACCCCCTTCACCGGCAGGGTTTGCCGGGCGCCGGTCTTCACGTGCTTCACGACCAGACCGGAGACACCCCCGGCCGCCACGCCCTCGACCTCGACCGGCACGTGATCCCAGACCATCTGGATCTTGGGATGCGAGGTGGTCCGTCCGGCCATGATCTTCGAGGCCCGGAGGGCATCGCGCCGGTGGACCAGAAACACCTTGCTGGCGAAGCGCGTGAGAAACAGCGCCTCCTCGCAGGCGCTGTCGCCGCCGCCGATCACCGCCACCTCCAGGTTCCGATAGAAGGCGCCGTCGCAGGTGGCGCAGGTGGTGACCCCCTTGCCCCCGAACAGCTCCTTTTCCCCCGGCACGCCGGTCATGCGCGGTGAGGCGCCGGTGGCCACGATCACGGTGCGGGCGGCGATCTCCCGGCCGTCGCAGATCAACCGGTGCGGGGTGCCGGAGAAATCCACGGACGACACCAGCGCCTGCTCGAAACGGGCGCCGAAGCGCGTCGCCTGCTTGCGCAGGTTGTCCATGAGCTGGAAGCCGTCGACGCCCTCCGGAAACCCGGGGTAGTTCTCGACCTCGGAGGTGGTCGTGAGCTGGCCGCCGGGCTGGGAGCCTTCGAGCACCAGCGGCTTCAAATTGGCCCGCGCGGTATAGATGGCCGCCGTGAGGCCGGCACATCCGGTGCCGACGATGACAACATTTTCGACAGGTGAGGGCATGGCAGGAGTCGCCCATCAAAGAGACACAGCACCGCCGGAGGGCAATCCCGGAGATTGGCGGCCGGCGCCCCCCGCATGGGTGATGCGGTCCGGCTCGCTCCGCGCGGCGCCGCCCGTTTGAGTGGCCTCATGACCACCGACCCCGCCACCCTGCACCGGCGGATCTTCACCATCGACACCCACCTCGATACACCCACGGCCAGTCTGTTGCGGCCGGGCTGGAACCTGGGCGAGCACCACGACTACGCGACGGACGGGTCGCAATGCGACCTGCCGCGGATGCACGAAGGGGGCTTGGACGCGGCCGTCTTCGCCGTGTTCATCCTGCAGGCGGCGCGGACGACGGAGGGCCGCCGCGGCGCAAGGGACTGCGCGCTGGAGATCATCCGCCGGACCCGGGCCGTCCTCGACCGGTTGGCGGGCGAATGCGGACTGGCAGTCACGGCGGCGGACGGACCGCGGCTCGCCGCCGCCGGCCGATTGGCGATCTATCTCAGCATCGAAAACGCCCAGGCCGTCGGTCCGGATGTGTCGTCGCTGGCGGAGTTTCGGGAGCTGGGGGTGCGCCTGCTGGGCCTGACCCATCTGTTGAACAACGACGTGGCCGACGCCTCCACCGATCCGGCCGGCCCGGAGTGGGGCGGCCTGAGCCCATTCGGCCGGGACGTCGTGGCCGAATGCAACCGCCTTGGCATCGTGGTGGACGCGTCGCATGCCTCCGACAGCGCACTGGATGACATGCTCGAGTGCTCGCGGGCGCCGGTCATCCTGTCGCATTCCGGCTGCAAGGCGGTGTTCGACCACCCGCGCAACATCGACGACGAGCGGCTGAGGCATCTGGCCGCACAAGGTGGAGTCATCCAGATCAATTCTCTCAGCAGCTACCTCGCGGCGGACGCTCCGAACCCGGAACGGGGTGCGGCGCTCCGCGGCTTGATTACGCAGTTTCAATCCGTCCCGCTCACCATGGAGGTCATGGCGGAGGCCGACCGGGCCTTTGAGGAGTTTGACCGCCGGTTTCCCAAGCCCCGCGCGACACTGGACGACTTCATGAACCACCTCGTGCACGCGGTCGAGGTGGCGGGCGTCGAGCATGTCGGCATCGGAGCGGACTTCGATGGCGGCGGCGGCGTGGAAGGTCTGCGCGACGTGTCGGCCTATCCGGCCGTCACCCGCGCCCTCCTGGACCGCGGCTTGGCCGAGGCGGACATCGCCCGGATCTGGGGCGGCAACACGCTGCGCCTGTTGCGCGCCGCCGAATTGGCTGCCGGACCGGACCTGCCGTCGGCCGACGCCGCGCCGGCCTGACCTGGCAGGTCGCTTCGCTCCGGTCAGTCTTCCACCACGTCGTCCGGCAGCTCGTTGGCGGCGCCGGGCTCGCGGGGAAAGTGCTCGGCCAGCAGCGTCCCGGCGCGGGCGATCCCGTGGACGAGCCCGTCGGTGTAGTCGCCGCGTTTGAAGTAGTCGGACATGGCGCCGGCCAGTTCCCGCCAGAAATCGTCGCCACATTTCGCGTGGACGGCCTCGTCACCGATGATGGCAAAGGTCCGGGAGCGCGGGGCCACGAAGAGCAGCACCGCATTGCGGTGTTGGGTGCGCTCCATGCCGAGGTGAATGAACGCGTGCCGGCCCGCGTCGACCGGGTCGGGCGCGCGCTTATGGCTGACCATGACGCGGATCTCGCCGGAGGTCTTGGCCTCGGCTTCCTGGATGGCCTGGTGAATCCGCTCGTGGGCGAGCCCCTTGACAAATCGTCGGTGAATCATGGTCGGATTCCTCGCTACCAGCTCCCGCCGGCGCCGCCCCCGCCGAAACCGCCGCCGCCGCCCAGAAAACCGCCGCCCCCGCCGAAGCCTCCTCCTCCGCCGCCCCCGCCGAAACCGCCGCCGCCGAGCCAGAGCGACGGGCCGCTCCACCCGCTCCCGCCGTAGCTCTGGTAGACCGCGCTTCGCCGCAGGCGTCGCTGGTTCACATAGGAAATCACCGAGGCGATGACGAAAAAGATGATGACGAACGGCCAGTTGCCGGCGCCGGATCGTCCCTCCTGCTGGTAGTCCGTCCGGCCGGTGCCTTTGTATTCGCCCTTGGTCGCCGCGATCATGGCGGTGATCGCGGCCTGCAGGCCGCCGGCGTAATCGCCCTTGCGGAAATGCGGCACCAGCTCGTTCGCGACGATCAGGTGACACAGGCCGTCGGGCAGGGCGCCCTCCAGACCGTAGCCGGTCGCGATGAACATCTGGTGCTGCTTTACAAAGACGAACAGCACGGCGCCGTTGTCCTTGCCCTTCTGGCCCGCCTTCCACGACTCCGCGACACGGGTGGCGTATTCGGCCACCGAGGCGTCCGACGGCAGGCTCGGATAGATGGCCACGAGGATCTGGTTCGAGGTCGTTCGCTCGAATTGCGCCAGTTCCTGGTTGAGCTGGGTCGCGACCTCCGGGGAGACGAGCCCGGCGTAGTCGTTGAAGAAGCGGGCTGGAGCCGGCGGGAGGGCGTCGCGGCCAAACAGGCCGGCGGCAAGGAGCAGGATG
>JBJKRV010000614.1:0-8063 GCA_046704465.1 Opitutaceae bacterium
CAGGACATCCAGGCGGTGTTGTCCCCATCGAGCCGGCGCGCGGCCCGGTCGGCGATTTCGCCGGTGTCGGCCGCGCCGGAGCAGGGATAGACGAGCGCAGCCGGGCCGGACGTTTCATTGCAGCTGCAGGAGCATTTCGTCGTGGGTTCTTTCATGAAGGTACCGTGCTAGTCTGGCTGGAAACGGGTGAAGGCGGAGACTCTGTGACATTCCTGCCGCGCGTTCAGGCGAGCAGTTTCTTCACCTCTTCGACCGCGGGCACCCGGCCCGCGATCTTCACCTGCCCGTCCACCACCAGCGCGGGCGTGAACATCACCCCGAAGCTCATGATGCGGTCGATCTCGGTGACCTTCTCAATCTCGTAGCTGAGGCCGAGCGCTTTGGCCGCAGCTTCAGCCGTCTCGGTGAGTTTGCGGCACTTGGGACAACCCGTGCCAAGGATCTGGATCTTTTTCATGGAAAGCTGGAGTCGTCACATGATGGCGTTGAACAGGAAGCCAACGAGCACGATACCGGCGGCGACGACACCGAAGAAGGCAAAAATCAGCGGCAGCTTGAGGACCTTGCGCAGGATGATCGCCTCCGGAAACGACAGGCCGATGACCGCCATCATGAACGCGAGGACGGTACCCAGCGCCGCGCCCTTGCCCAGCAACGCCTGTACGATGGGAATGATGCTGGCGGCGTTGGCGTACATCGGCACTCCGATTAGCACGGCGAGCGGCACCGACCACCATGCGCCCTTGCCCATGAACGCCGCCATGAAGCCCGTCGGTACATAGCCGTGGATGCCGGCCCCGACCGCGATGCCCAGCACCACATAGGGCCACACCCGGCCCACGATGTCGCGCACCGCCTCCCGGCCGGCATAAACCCGGCCCACCCAAGTCACGGATTGCTCCGCCGCTTGTGCCGTTCCTGTCGGTATCTGGAATACCCACTCCTCGATGTAGCGTTCCAAATGCAAGCGCCCCACTACCCAGCCCGCCACCAGGGCGATGGTCAGACCCGTGCCGAGGTAGATCGCGGCGATCTTCCAGCCAAACAAGCCGAAGAGGAGCACCAGCGCGATTTCGTTCACCATCGGTGCCGAGATCAGGAAGGAGAAGGTCACCCCCAGCGGCACTCCCGTCGTGACGAAACCGATGAACAGCGGCACCGCCGAGCAGGAGCAGAACGGTGTGACGACGCCCAGCAGCGCCGCCAGCACGTTGCCGACGGATTCACGCTTGCCCGAGAGAATCCGCCGCGTCCGTTCCGGCGTGAAGAACGACCGCACGATGCCCACCCCGAAGACGACCAGCGTCAATAGCATGAGCACCTTGGGCGTCTCGAAGACGAAGAATTCGACGGCCGAGCCCAGATGCGTGCCGTGGCCCAGCCCGCAGAGCGAGTACGTGAACCAGACCGCCGCGGGTTCGAGCTGGCGGTAGACCAACCACCAAATCACGAGGCCTGCCAGACCCCAAGCCAGGTACGCAGGCCAGCCCCGACTCCGCGCGACCGCGGCGGGAGGTGCGGACGGAGAATCGCCCGAACCGACGCCCCCGACCGGCGAATCGGTCACGACCTCGCTGACGACTTGTTGACTCATTGGCGGATTGTCGACCGGGTCCAAAACGGAACATTGACACGCTGATTCTTGGTTTTCTTGGGAGTCGCATTCATGGAGATTCTTGGGGGAATGGTGCTTTTCCTGGGTGGCGGCGGGGGATCCCGTCAGAATTGGCTGGATTCGGGGCTGGAACCCGTCGGCATTCGCCGGGCAGGCGCTGGCTCGCCATCCCTCGCCAGGTCACGCAGCAGATTTTGGAAATCCCCCGATTGGCGCAGCAGCCGGCCGCCGACCTCACAGAGGCGATCGACCGCCTCCGGCGGCAGATGCAGCGAGGACGACAGCAGGTTGAAATACCGGCGCTCGGCGGGGTCCGAAAGCGTGTTGAAACTGACGTCGATCAGGTAGAATTGAACGTCGGGTTCCGGCCGAACGCCGGTCGGCGCGTTGGCCAGCCGATGTTGCCGGATCTCCTGCTGCCACCGGGCAAACTGCTCCCGGAACAGTTCCAACGTCTCGAACGAGTAGCGGTCGATCGGCACCCGCCCAGCATCACGCAGCGTTTTGAAAATGCCCGGGGTTCGCTCTCCCTCGGGCTGGTATGCCTCCGGCGTCGTGGCGGCGTTGACGACGATCAGGACGACCTTGCGCAGGGATTCGAGATGGAAGGCTTCCATCGTGCTCCAGACGCCGTCGCGCTCCAACACGGCTTCGAGCGGCCCGCGCAGGCCCAGGTTGTCCGTCAGGCCGCCATCCAGCAAATGCAGGTACGGCCGCCGGGAGGCGTCGAGATAGGACTCGGCTTCGAGCACCCGGTTGCGCCGCCGGGCCGACATGGCGGCCCGGGGCGCCCCGGTGATCCAATCCGGCTGCACCTCGACGCCGCGGCCAGGGTAGTTGCGCAGGGTAATGGGCGTGAGCAGGACCGGAAAGGCGGCCGAGGCGGCCACGGCCCGGGCGAGCGAAAACGAATCCAGATCGGAATGAATCAAATCGAACTGGCTCTGCGTGAACTCAAAGCGCGCCCCCAGGGCGGCGTCCGAAGCGTTGATCATCAGAAACGGATGACCGGACTCGCGCCGGAGATCGCCGAAGGTGGCGCCATGGAAGAGCAGCCGGTCATAGTATTCGGCGGCCAGGTCGCTGCGTCCGTACCACGGCGAGGCCAGCCGCCACCAGTTCCACGGCGCGGCTGCCCGCCAAGCCAGCGCCGCGCTGACATTGCGCTTCAGGAAGTCGGCCTCGTAGTCGCGGAAGATCCGGTCACCATACAGCGCGTAATAGGCCGCCGTGAAACTGCCGCCCGAGACGGAGGAGATCCAGTCCACCTCGTCCAACAATCGCTTGCGGCGGCCCTCCCACACGATGGGCGTGCGGGCCAGTTCCTGGAGCGCGCCGTAAGAGAGCGCCGCCGCCCGGGTGCCGCCACCAGAAAATGCCAGGATGACCAGCAGACTGCGAGAGTTGTCGCCGGGCGTCACATTGGGAAACCGGTATCCAGCCAACGGTGCCGGACGCTCGAGCGGCGCATTGACCGGGTAATGTGCGCAGCCGGCAAACAGGACGACCAGCACGCCGGCTGCCAGGCTCGCGCTCCGACGGTTGCACAACAGCCGGGTCCGGGCGGCACGCGTCGGCCTCTCATCGGTGGCCTTCATCAGGTATCCCTGGTCGGCAGAGCGCTGGTTCCACATGCGGGTGGCGGTCAATCAGCGTCGCGCGACCTCAGCGCAAGTGGCAGGCGGCGAGCTGGCAGCAGAACAGGTCGAGGATGCCGCCGATGTCCCGCATGAGCCCGTGCTCGGGACGGTCGATCCAGACGTCGATCTCGTGGCGATCCGGGTGGGTTTGCACCCGCCGCACGTGATGGAGTTGCCTCACTTCGCGGGCAACTTTTCGCTCCGAGCAGGACGGACACTCGTGCCGGAGAAACAGCTTCAGTTGCAGCGGCTGCTCACCGCCATTGGTGCGATCCCCGTCACGGGCGGTCGGGGCGGAGTCGGTTGGATGGGGGATTCGAGAATTCTTCATGGCTGGATGAATGGCTGTGGTGGTTACCCAAAACGGACCGGCCTCGCGGCAAGGCGCCGGGCGGATCTATGGGAGGTCGTCCGAGCGCCCTCCAAATTGCCGGAACCGCAGCCCCCGAAGGCCGGTTTTCACCCGCTCGAGCGGCACCTGCCAGGCGACCTGAACGAATTCCGAACCCGGGTTGATCCGCCCGAGGCCGCCGTTCGAGACGTGCCCGAAGCGCAGCCCGATGCGCTGGCCGGAACACAGGTGATAATCGATTTCGAGATGGGAGCGGAATTCAACATGGTCCCCTAAGCTCAGGCGCCGATCGGGTCGGAAATAGCCCGGGCCGCTCGAAATCCCCATCTCCCATCGGCGGCCGAGAGGCACGCCGTAAAAGAGGCCCACTCCGGCGAAATAAGCGCCTTGAGTGGCAATGTTGAGCGACACCCAACCCCGCAGCGTGCGCCAGAGTTCGGGACTTCGCCACTCAAACAATGCGCCCGTGCCCTTCTGGGCATTGAATATCCCGGTCGCTCCATAGCCCAGCACCGCCAGCGACTGATCGTGCTCCGTCGCCGTCGCTGCCGCACGGGCCGTTCCCGCGACCATCGCCGCAAGTGCGGCCATGACCAGGTTCAGTCCGACGTGGTGGACAGCTCGATTTGCCCCGGGCACTCTCATCGCGGAATCCTCCATGCTTGTTCGGTGGTGACACCCTCGCTATTTGGCTCCGGTTGGCCTTCAGGCTGGCGGCGCGATGCGCAGCACGGCATTGAGTCCTCCGAAGGGATTGAGCACCGTCTCGGAGGCGGCCGGGTCGCACCAGCAATCGTCCACGACGAAACGGTATTCGTACACCCCCGGCGCCAGTTCCAGTTCGATACTCCAAGTGCCGTCGTCTCTTCGTTGCAACGGGGTGGTGTCCGGTTTCCAGTCATTGAAGGTGCCGGCGACATGGACGGATTTTGCCTCCGGCGCGTGGCATACCAGGCAGACCGCAGTCGTGCGGGCCGGCACGTTGGCCGGCGCCACGTTCTTCGTGCGTTCGGTCTTCATGTTAGCTCCTTTCGGTTGGCGATTGCAGAGGTTCGTTTCGGTCCCTGCCCCGGCTCTCCGCACCCAGGGTTGGCGTCGTGCGCTGGCGGTGGCCCGGGATCTCGAGACGGAGTTGTACATGGCCAGGGCCTTAGGCTGCCGGCGCGGCGACCGATTGGGTGGCGCGATGGAAGCGCCGGGACAGGCCGTGTTGCGCGTCTTCGAAGAGCGAATAGAGGATCGGCACATAGACCATGGTCAGGAAGGTCGAGACGAGCAGCCCGCCGATGGCCACGACCGCCAGCGGCGAGAGGCGCTCCAGGCCGATGGCCCATTCCAGCGCGATGGGCAGCATGCCGACCGACGTGCCGACCGCCGTCATGAGGATGGGCCGGGTCCGGATGCGCACCGAGTCAACCAGCGCATCGTAGGTGGTGGCCCCGCGCTCCTTGGCGGCGGCAATGAAGTCGATGAGCAGATTCGAGTTCTTCACCACAATTCCGGCCAGCAGGATCATGCCCATCATCGACGGCATGCATCCGTGCTTGCCGGCCAGCAGCATGCCCCAGGCGGCTCCGATCAAGGCGAGCGGAATGGCCGACATGATCGTCAGCGGGTGCAGCCACGACTTGAAGGCGGGCACGAGCGAGAAATACAGCAGCACCAGTCCCAGCACGAGCGCCTGACCCAGCCGCGCAAACGACTCGTTCATCTGCTTGATCTCGCCCTCGTGGCTGATCGCGTAGCCGGCGGGCAGCACCAGGCCGCGCAGCGCCGTGTCCACGTCTTCCTGCAGGTGGGAGATCGGCTGCCGCGCGCGGTAGGCCTGAATGTCGAGCGTGCGCTCGAGCCCCTGCCGGGTGATGACGGAAGGCACCGCGCGGCGCGAGATCGTGCCCAATTGGGCCAATGGCACGGCCCCCAGCGGCGTCTGAATGGGATAGGTTGCCAGTTGGGCGGCGTGCTCGCGTTGCGCCGGCGGCAACTGGATCCACACCGTGAGCCCGTCCTCGTTGGGGATCCGGAACACCGAGCTGGGCATGCCCCGCACCGCACCGGCGAGCTGGCCGGCGACGGCCGCGGGCGAAATCTGGTACAGGGCCAGCTTCTCGGGGTTCGCCGTAAATTGAACCTCTTCGGAGTCCAGCGTCCACGAACGGGTGATCGAAGTGGCCCCGCGCAGGTGCCGCCGCAGGCGCTGTTCGACGTCGCGACCGATGCGGTCGAGCGTCTCGAGACTCGGCCCGGAGATCATGACGTCCACCGACGCGCGGATGGTGGAAAGCGGCGTCGCGCCGAAGTCGAACACGTCGACGCTCTTGAGCCCCGGCAGGCGCCGAAACTCGGTCCGCAGCGCATTCTCGATCTGCCACATGGATGCCTGGCGGTGGAAGCGGTCCGTGAGGTGGACGGTCAGGTTGCCCTGCTGTGGCAGACGGCCGGCGCCGAAGGAGATGACCGCGGGCTCCGATCCGATCACCGAGGAGACGGACGTGACTTCCGGCCGCGCGCGGACGATCCGCTCCATCGCCGCCAGCGTGCGCTCGGTCTGCGCCAGCGAGGTATTGGCGTCGGTCTCGAAGTTGACCTTGATGATGCCGGTGTCCATCGGCGGCATGAGATCGCGGCCGATGAGCGGCATCTGACGCAGCGAAGCCACCAGCAGCACCAGGCCGCCGGCGAGAAACCACCACCGATGCTTGAGGGCATAGGCGGTCAGCCGGACATAGAAGTCGCGGACCGGCTCCACCACGCCCGCATCGAACCGATGGACGAGGCGTTCAAAGCGGTTGCGCCCGCTGCCGCCCGCGCGGCGCAGCAGCAGCGGCGCGAGCAGCGGAATGACCGTCACCGAGATCACGTACGAGGCGGCCAGCGCCACCACCAGCGACACTGACAGCGGCCGCAGCACGGTCTGCACGAAGCCCCCGATGAAGATGATCGGCAGCAGGACCATCACCGTGGCGTAGGTGCCGGAAAAGATGGCCAGCATCACCTCCTGCGTGCCGCCGACCACGGCACGGTGAACGTCGGTCCCGGCCTCATGGTAGTGGCGTTCGATGTTCTCGAGGACGACAATGGCATCGTCGAGCAGCATGCCCACCGCGATGATCACCGCCGTCAGGGTCACCATGTCGAATTCGTAGCCGATGAGCCACATCACCGCGAAGGTGAGCAGGTAGGTGAAGGGGATGGAGATCGCCGCCAGCGCCATGCCCCGCAGGTCGGCGAGGAAGAGGAAAATGACGAGGACGGTCATGATCACGGCATCGCGCAGGGCATCGAGCATGTTGCCCACGGAAAGCCGGATCAGGGTGCCCTGGGTGTCGGGGATCGAAAACGCGACGCCCGGGTAATCCCGTTCGAGCTGCGGCAGCGCGGCGGACACCGCCGCGATCGTGCGCAGGGCGTTGCCCGAGTTGGCCCGTTCGATGTTGATGGCGATGGCGGGCCGGCCGTTGCCGTGGTAGGCGCTTTGCGGCTCGAGTTCGCCGCGCCCGACGGTGGCGATGTCGCCCAGGTGAACGTCGCCGTCGGGCCGGTGGGCCACGGTGATCGCCCGCACGTCCGCGAGGCGCTGGAACTCCCCGGTGCGCTTGAAGAGAAACTGGCTGCCGGCGGTGATGAGCAGGCCGATCGGCTGGTTGGCGTTGAAGGCGGCCAGTCGCTGGCTCACCTCGGCGGGCGTGAGGCCGAAACGCTGGAGCTGGTCGCGATCCAGGGAGACGCGCACCACGGGCTGATGGGCGCCAAACACCTCCACGTTGGCCACCTCCGGCAACTGGAGCAGGCGCTCCTTGATCTCGTTGTCGGCCAGTTGGCGGACCATGGACAGATCCAGCGGGGCGCCCGGCTTCGGGCGCAGGGCCAGCGTCATCACCGCCGGGGTGGCGGAGGACACCTTGAAGATCATCGGCGGCCGGATGCCTTCGGGGAGCAGCGCCTTGATCTTTTGCAGGCCGTTGGCCACGTCGGTGGCCGCCGAATCCAGGCCCTTGCGGTATTCGAACTCGACGGTGACGGCCGACACCTCGTCCTTGCTGACCGAGGTGACGCGGCGGACCTGTTCGATGGTGTTCAATTCCTTCTCGATCGGGCGGCTGACCTCGGACTCCACGTCCGCCGCCGAAGCGCCCGGATAGACGGTCACCACGGCGATCTGGGGCCGCTCGGAATCGGGAAACAGGTTCACCGGCATGCGCCGGTAGCCGACGAAACCGACCACCGCCGCCAGCAGCACCAGCGAGGTGACCAGGTGCGGCTACTTGAGATAACCCTCGACGAAATTCATGACGGCCTCACGGCTAAGGATTGCTCGCGACCTGCACCCTGGTGCCGGCGGCCAGGGTCATCAGCCGGGAGGGCTCCGCCACGACGACCGCATCTCCGGGCCGCAGCCCTCCCCTCACAGCCACGTGATCGAGCGAACGGTCCAGCACCTGCACGGTGACCGGCC
>JBJKRV010000615.1:0-11816 GCA_046704465.1 Opitutaceae bacterium
GCCGAACGGCCAAAAAAACTGCCGCCGGCAATTTGCGCCGGCGACAGCTCTTGGCTCCAAAAGGTCCATCCGGACCTTCACCGCCCGACGTGGGCCTTATCCCGAATTCCGGGAAACGACCTCAACCGTAAGGGCGAGCAGGTTTCCACTGGCTCCGGGCGTCGCCAACACCTCGACCTGATCACCCACCTTGATGTCGTCCAGGTTGATGGTATGGCCGTCCTTCACGTAGGTGGTGCTGCTGGTGATCATCACCTGCGTGCTGCCGACGGTGAGCCCGCTCGCCGATCTGGCGGTGACCGTGCCGCTGATTTCCTTGTTGTTGTTGTACATGCTGGACGCCTTGGCGGGCGAAGCAGTGTCCCTTTGGGCGCCTTTCGCCGGGGCACTGCAGGCCGTCAGCGCGATCAGGCTGATGCTGCTGAATACGAACATAGGGAGTTTGAGTTTTGTCGTTATCATGGCGCTTATGAAACGGCATCGATCATGCCAACAATCGTCGGATGCACATGTCGTTCGAAATCATCGCGCGAACGATGTCGGCAGGTATCGCGCCTTGCAGATGGCAGAAGAACCCGCCGAGACTCGTGCATCCGGCCCGCCCGGCTGGCGCCGGGCAGCGGTTGCACGCCGGCGAGCCCCGGCTCGTAGCCGTCGATTCCGGAACGCCCCGCTGGCATCAGCGGACGCCTGGTCCCGCCGAGCGACGGGGGCATTTCGCCGCGGGGTCCGGCGGCGAAATATTGTCCGCCACCCGCTCGGTAGCATGGAAGAGGATACAGCCGGGATCGGGCTCCCTGCCGCATCTCCGTCGCCGGCGGGCGCCCAGGCCGCACGCCTCAGTCGTCGCGGCGGCGGCGCTTCACGCAGACTCTCATCGTCCCCACCGGCAGTTGACCGCCGGTCGCAGCACGGAGTGCCCGTGCCCGTGAATCCGTGCGGATTGCGGCAAATGACGACGCGGCGGAACAATCGCCACCGATGGCGTTCCACGTGCCCCAAGGCCCGAACAGGCGGGCCTCCATCGATTCTTCCCATGCCGCGTGAGATCAAAAGCGCCCTCTATGTCCGACCCGATGGCTTCGGCGATCTGGTCATCTTCTCCGCCGCACTGACTCAGCTTCAGGCGGCGTGGCCCGAATGCCGGCACACGCTCGTCGTGCGCCCCGGCTACGAGGCCCTGGCGCCGCTGCTGCCGCCAACCCTCCATTGGCACGTCGTCCCCATCAATCCATTCACCCAGCGGCCCGGCGAGGTGCGCGACGCCCTCGCCACCATGTTCGCCGAACTCGAGAAACTCTCCCCCGACCTCGTGGTGGCGCCCGCCCTCAACCGCACCTGGCTGGAGGTGGCCGTTGCCGCCCATTTTCCCACCGCCCGCCGGGTGGCCCTGGGCCGGCACAGCGTGGATCCGAATTTCAGCGTCGCCTTGCGACTCGAGTTGGGGGTCGAGGCCGAGACCACCTTCACGGAGATCGTGCCGGCCGACGAGCGCAAGCTCGATTGGGAGAACGGGTACCGGGTGGTGGATCATCTTCTGGAACGTCCGGCCGAGCGCAACCCGCCGATGCTGGAGGTGCCCCAGGAGGCGGGCCTCCAGGCCGACGCCTTCATCGCCGTCAACGGCCTGAGGGCGGGGGCGTACGTCGTCCTGTTCGCCGGGGGCCTCGCCAACATCCCGATCAAAGCCTGGCCGCCCGAGCGGTTTGCCGAGCTGGCACTCTGGTGCCGGCGCGAACGGGGCCTGTCGGTCTTGTTGGCCGGCTTTGCCGGCGAATCGGCCATGATCGAGGCGATCCTCGCCCATCTCGAACGCCTCGGGGAATCGCCTCCCTCCGTCTGGCTGGGACAACCCGGCGAAATGGCCCTGCTCGCCGCGCTGCTTGGCCGCGCCTGCTGCTACGTCGGCCACGACACCGGCGCGATGCACATCGCCGCCGCCGTCGGCCAGCCCGTGGTCGGGATCTTTGGCGGCGGCCACTGGCCCCGCTTCCGCCCGCTGGGCAAGCGGGTCGTCTCGGTCGTCCAACCGTTGCCGTGCTTCAACTGCAATTGGGATTGCCTGTTTCGCAGCGCGCCGTGCGTCAAGGCCATCTCGACCGCCGACGTCATCGAGGCCCTGCAGTTTGCCCTGGAAAGTCGCGCCGAAACCTTCGACCGCGTCCTGGCGGTTCGCAACGTCTCCGAGGAGACCATCCAGCTGATCGGGGCGGTGACGCCGCTCTATGTGGGTCTCCAGCACGACCGGATCGAGCGCCTGCACGTGATCGAACGCATCCAGCACGAAATCGAGATCCGCAACACGGAAATCATGGCGCTGCAGCGGGAAGGCGAGGCCCGGGATCGCGAGTTGGTGGAACGCCGGGCGGCGTGTGATGCGAAGGATATGCAGATTGCCGACCTGCGGGACGCGATCACCCAGATCCGGGATAACCACGACATGCGGAGCTGGATTCAAGTTGTGCGCGAGAAGGAGCGGCAGATTCATCGGCTGAAAGGCATGCTGGCCAAGTCTCCCTCCGTTCAACGCCGGGCGGTCTCGCCGTGACCCTGCGCCGCCGCGGGGGACGAAAAATGCACGATTGCCGCCAATAAGGAATTGAACCTTCGCTAAAACAGCTTAGGCGAGCAGGCATGCGTTTGATGCTGATCCTCGCCGGCGCGGTCCTGCTCATCTGCGTCGGGTTTGTGATCGTATTGATCGCGCGTTCAGTCGAGGGCGACGAAAGCGAGCGGGGGTTTCGGCGCGGACCCGGCGCCGGGGCGGCACCCTCCGATCCCGCCCGCCAGGCGGCGCCCGCGGCGCCACGCCCCGGTCCGGACAAGCCCGCGGCGCCCGCCACGAAGGACAACTAAAGGCGAGGGCGCCCGCAGCGCGCGGCGGCCGGGAAACCGGCGCACCATGCAAAACGCCGGTTGATGGAACCGGGGGCTGGATTCACGCGTCCAGCGGAAATTCCACCGGCGGCGCCGCCGCGGTCCTTCCTCCATGATCTCACGACGCCAATTTCTACGCGCTCTGGGCGCCTTCGGCCTCGCCGGCGCGGCGCTGGATCTTCGGTCCGATCTAACGCCGTTTCCGGCGACCTGCTGCGTCCGCCCGGTCCAGGTGCCGGCGCCGGCCGGCTGGTCGGGCCGCACCGCGTTGTTCATCTCCGACATCCACTACACCCACCGGTTTGGGCCGGACGATGCGGTCGCCCTCAACGCGATGGTCCGCGCCCGCACGCCGGATGTCGTGATCATGGGGGGCGACCTCGCCCAGACGCCCGACACCGACCTCGACGGTTTTTTCCACGCCTGGTCGCCGGGGTGCCCCACCCTGTTCGCGCCCGGCAACCACGATCTCACGTCGCGCGGTTCGGGCCGCATCCTGCAACAGGCGCGCGCGAACGGATTGATCGTGCTGAGCAATTCGCGGGAGCGCTGGAACGGCGTCACCTTTATCGGCTTTCCCTCCGCCCTCCGCGAGGCGCAGCGCCTGTCGCTGCTGGCCTGCGCCGGGTTCAAGGTCGTCCTGGGGCATGAGCCGGACGAATGGGACCGCTATCTCCAACCCGACTTGTTGCATCTTGCAGGACATACGCACGGCGGTCAGGTCCGGCTGTTCGGCCGCCCGCTGTGGCTTCCGACCCTGGGCCGCAAATATCCCCTTGGTGAATACTCACGCGCGGGCCGCACGCTCTTGGTCAGCGCCGGGGTCGGCTACACGGACGTTCCCGTCCGGCTCAACTGCCCGCCCGAAATCCTCCAGCTTGAATTTTGCTGATTGCCGAGACGCGCCGCGCGAAGCGTCCGTCCGGCGAAATGCACGGCCCGCCCATTAGTTTCCATTCGCGGGCCGCGCCTCCCCATCAGTTTTTCCGCTGGAATCGGGCGGCCGGAACAAACCGGAGGAGGGAGGTTCTATGGCGCGCCTTGGCCAGCGGGGCGGCAGTCAACCATGGAGCCGGGGCGACGGCCGACATCGTCGACGCACGACGGCGATCCCGGCGTCGGGCGCTGCAGGGCACACCACCGCATGAGAACCGAACGGACCAAATCCACCGACACCGGATCGCTCGACCTGTGGCAGGTCATCCATCTGTTCACTCATCACCTGGGACGGATCCTGGTGCTGATGCTGTTGGCGTTCGGTGCCGGCGAGTATTATTTGCATCACACCCGGGCGATCTATGAGTCGCATGTGCTCCTCGAAGTCGCCCCGGATCCCTCCGCCGGCAATCGGGGGGCGACGCTCACGGACGACGATTTTTCCGACATCCTCAACACGATCGAGCTGAAGATCGACGGGCAGGCGGCGTTGCTCCGTGTCATCCGGAAGTTCCATCTGGCCGACGATCCGGAATTCGCGCCGCCAACGAAGGCGCCGCTGCTCGACGCGCAGATGCTGCGGTGGGCCCGGTTCGACCTCTCCCCGTTGTTCCGATGGATCGGCTTGGGCCGCTACGCCGTGACGCAGGCGCCGGATCCCGCGCCGCCGCCGCCGCGGACGACCCCCTCCGAGGTCGCATTGATCCACCGCCTGGCCGATCGAATCAAGGTCCGGCAGGTCCGCGGCACCCGCCTTATTTCCGTCACCGTGGACGACCCCGACCCGACGCACGCCCAGCGGCTGGCGCAGTCGCTGATCAACGCCTTCTACGAGACGTCGCTCACGGAGCGGGCCCGGGCCATCGCCAACACCCACGAACTCCTGCTGGCGGAAGTCAACCGCGACAGCAACGCGCTGCGGGCCGCCGAGGAAAAGCTCGAGAGCTACCGGAGGGCCCACAACGCGGTGTCCCTGTCTGATCGCCAGAACATCGTCGTCGACCGGCTGCACCAATTGAACGAACAGGTCGCGAAGGCCCAGGATGCCCGCCTGGCCCTCGAACCGGACGCCGCCCAGGTGCGCGTGCTGCTCAAGAAGGATCCCGACGAGCTCCTGGGCATCCGCCGGGTGGCGGATTCACCGGAGGTGGTCAATCTGCGTCAACAGCTCGCATTGCAGGAAGCCCAGGTCGCGACGCTGGCCAAGCGCTACGGGCCGCTCCATCCCACGATGATCCAGGCCCGAAGCCAGTTGCGGGCCCTGCATTCCGCCCTCGATGCAAGCGTCCGCCGGGCGGGCCTCCGCATTCTGCAATCCTACGAATCCGCGAAGACGACGGAGGCGGCACTCAAGGCGGCGCTCGCCCGGCAGGAGCAAGCGTCCATGCGACTGGCCAAGCTGGCGATTCCCTATGACGCGCTGCAGCGGGAGGTCCATGCCGACGCCGCCGTCTTCCAGCAGGAACTGGCGGCCCTCAAGCAGACGGATGTCGTCCACAGCCTCATGACGCGAAACGACGTCGACGGGGTCACCGTCCGAACGATCGCGCCGCCCCTGGCGCCGACCCGACCGTCCTGGCCCCGGCCGAAGCTCGTCCTGGCCCTCGCCCTCGTCGTCGGCCTTTTCGCGGGCTGCGGATCCGCCCTGGCTTCGCACGCCCTCGACAACACCGTCACGTCGGTGGACGCGGCCGAGTCCTACCTCGACCAGCCGGTGCTTGCGATCGTTCCGCGATCCCGTCACCAGCGGATGACCGCGCGTCCGGCGGTGATCAGGTATCCCAAGTCTCCCCAGGCGGAAGCGTTTCGCTCGCTGCGCACCTCGCTGGCGATCCGGACCGACCAGGACGAACGGCCGTGCCTGCTCTTCACGAGCGCGGTTCCGGGCGAGGGGAAGACCTTCTGCTCGCTCAACGCTGCGGCCGCCCTCGCCCAGCAGGGATTTCGGACCCTCCTGATCGACGGCGACCTGCGCCGGCCGCGCCTGCGGCGGATCCTGGCGGACGAGAACGAGAACCCCGGCCTCTCCGCGTGCCTCCAGCATCCCGAGTTGTTTCCTGCGGTCGTGCTGCAAACGCCCGTCGCCAACCTTTTCTGCCTCGGCGACCGTCGCAGCCAGCCCGGCGCCCCGGAACTGTTGGGCGGCGACGCCCTGGGCGGACTGCTGGAACGGGCGCAGGCGACCTACGAGCGAATCGTGATCGACACGGCGCCGCTGCTGGCGGTGAGCGACGCCCTCTGCTTCGCCCGCTGCGCGTCGGCCATCTGTCTGGTCATCCACGCCGGGCGCACGCCCCGCCGGTATGTCCGGCGGACCGTCCGGCTGCTCGACGAGATGGCCCGACGCCCGCTGGTCGGGGTCATCCTCAACCTGGCGGACCGACGCACGGCCGCCGGCAACTATCATTACTATGGCGCCAGTAGCCCCTCCTAGCGCACCGCAGCAGAAAGAAGGAGTGAAACACCATGATGAACCAAGCCACGGTGACCGAGGCGTCCCTATTCTCGTCGCAGTCAAAAGTCCGGGGCCGCCGCGTCTCGACGCCCATTCTGCTGGCCGGGCTGATCGGCGACACGGCGGTGGTCCTGCTCGCAATGGCTCTGAGCAGCTGGCTGCGCTTTGCCACCCCCCTGGCGCGGCTTGGCATCGGTGCCAGCGCCATTCCGTGGACCTCCTACCTGACCACGGTCACCTACGGCACCGTGCTGTTCATCCTGCTGCTTTCGCACCGGCAACTCTACGATCTTCCGGAAATCCTGAACCTGCGGCGGACGATGCAGAACGTGATCAAGGCCGCCCTGACGTGGTTCCTGACCTTCATGGCGCTCTCCTGGCTGCTGCGGCAGGGCCGGGAAATCAGCCGGCTCTACGTCATGATCGCCTTCGTGGTCACCACGGGGACGTTCCTCCTCTGGCGCGCGCTCTTCTGTCGCCTCATCAGTTGCGAGGCGATTGCCCGGCGGTTTCGGCAGCGCCTGCTGTTCGTCGGCTGGTCGGAGGCCGCCACCACCATCATCCAGGCGGTGCGGGCCGATGTCCGCCACTTGTACCAGGTCGTGGGGTACGTGCCGACGGAAGGTGCGCCCCGTCCCGACCGGTTTCTGCCGGTTCTGGGTGTCTATGCGAATCTCGCCTTCATCATTCAGGAGCATGCGATTGACACGGTCATCCTGGCGGATTTGAGCCCGCCCACGGCCGCCACCGTCGCCCTCGCCAACCTCTGCGAGAAGGAGATGGTCGAGTTCAAGGTCATTCCGCGGAACTGCTTCCAGGTCTTCCTCTCCTGCCTGCATCTGCAGACGGTCAGCGGGGTCCCGGTCTTCGGCCTCGCCCATTTCTCGCTCGACCAGCCGCTGAACGTGTTGCTCAAGCGCGCCGTCGATCTGGTCGGAGGCGTCGTCGGGTTCGTGCTCAGCGCGCCGGTCATCGCCATCTTCGGGCTGCTGGTCTACCGCGAAAGTCCCGGCCCCATCATCTACCGGCAACGCCGCGTCGGGCGGTACGAACGGCCCTTCTGGATCTACAAGATCCGGAGCATGAAACTGGACGCCGAGTCCGACGGCAAGGTGGGCTGGACGGTCAGGAACGACACGCGGCGCCTGCGGATCGGCGCCTTCATGCGGCGCTGGAACATCGACGAGCTGCCGCAGTTCTGGAACGTCATCAAGGGCGAGATGAGCCTGATCGGCCCGCGACCCGAGCGACCCGAGCTCATCCGCATCTTCAAGGAGGAGGTGCCGCACTACAATGCCCGCCACCACATCAAGCCCGGAATCACCGGCTGGGCGCAGGTGAACGGCTTCCGGGGCGACACCGACCTCAATGAGCGCGTCCGCTGCGACCTTCATTACATCGAGAACTGGAGCCTGCTGTTCGATCTGCAGATCCTGCTGATGACGCTGGTCCCCCGGGGCAACGGCACCTGACGCGCCGCCCGATGAAGATCGCGTACTTTTTCCACCGCGATGCGGCGAACCCGGCGGTCCAATCCGGGCGGCCCGCGTCGATCCTGAGCGAGCTCCAGGCGCTCGGCGTCGAGGTGGAACCGGTGTTTCCGCTGCGGGCGCGGCCGTCGGCGCGCTGGATTGCCAAGAAGATCTTCTACCGCCTGCTCGGGCGCCACTACCGCTGGGACCGCGAGCCGGCCTTCCTGGCGAACTTCGCCCGGGAATTCACCACCAAGACCTCGGGCAAGCGGGTCGATGTCGTCTTCAGTCCGGGCTCCGAAGTCGTCTCCCGCCTGCGGACGGCGAGGCCGATCACGTTCTGCGCCGACGCCACTTTCGCCAACCTCGTCGATTATTACGAGGACTTCACCGCGCTTTCGCGCGAATATTTCCGCCAGGGCCACATCCAGGAGGCCGCGGCGCTGGGCCGGGCCGCGCTGGCCGTCTATCCTTCCGACTGGGCCGCGCGCTCCGCGATCGAGTACTACGGGACGGCGCCCGAACGGGTCGCCGTGATCCCCTTTGGCGCCAACCTCGGCCGGCACAACCGGCGCGACCAGGTGCGGCGCTGGATCGAAGACCGGCCGCAACGTCACCTGAGCCTGCTCTTTGTCGGCCGGGACTGGCGGCGCAAGGGCGGCGAGATCGTCGTGGCCACCGCCAAGCGCCTGGTCCAGGCGGGGCGTCGCGTCCAGCTGGAGATCGTCGGCTGTCCGGTGCCGACGCGCCACCGTCATCTCGGGTGGATCCGGCAGCATGGCGTCCTGGACACCAACACGCCCGCCCACGTTCAGCGCCTGACCCAGCTGTTTGCCCAGGCGCACTTCCTCTTCGTCCCCTCGCGGGCCGAAGCCTACGGCATGGTGTTCGCCGAGGGCAATGCCTTCGGCCTGCCGGTCGTCACCACCGCCACCGGCGGGATTCCTTCGATCATCAGCCACGACCGGAACGGTCTGCTGCTGGCCCCCGACACGGGCGCCGCCGACTATGCCGACGCCATCAGCGCCGCCTGGGCCGAACCGGGCCGATACCGCCAGCTCTGCCTGCAGGCGTTTGGCGAGTTCGAGCGGCGGCTCAACTGGCGGATCTTCTGCCGCCAATACCTGGAGCGCGTCGCGGCGTGTTGCGAACAGCCGGCGCACCAGCAACTCGCCCGCCGCAACCCCTGAACCCGCCATGCGCGTCGCCTTTCTCGCCAACAAATATCTCGACCCGCGCCGCTCCGGCTCGTGGTCGGGCCTGCCGTTCTTCATCCGCCGGGCGTTGGAGGACGCGGGGGTCGAGACCAGCCTGATCTGGTGCGAGGACCGGCACCGGATGGCATGCTGGATGCAGTTCCTTTACTGGCGGTTCCGGCACCGGCGCCGCTACCTGCGGTACTGCAACGAACGGCTCCTCCGGGGATACGCCCGGCAGATCAGCCGGCACCTCGCCTTGGCTCCGCCGGCGGACGCCATCTTCAGCGTGAGCACCTGGCTGCTGGCCTTTCTGCAGACCGACCGGCCCACGGTGCTCTACACCGATGCCTGCTTCAGCGCCCTGCTCGGCTTCTACGATTCGTTCAGCAATCTGGCGCCCTCGAGCGTCTTCGAAGGCCATCTGACCGAGCGCCTGGCCCTGAGCCGTTGCAGTCGCGTTGTCTACTCGACCCACTGGGCGGCGCAGGCCGCGCAGAAAGCCTACGATGTCGATCCGGCCAAGACCCAGGTCGTCTTCTATGGCGCCGGCTTCCACGATCCGCCGGAGCCCGCCGAAGTCGCCGCCCTGATCCGCGCGCGGCACCCGGCGCCCTGCGACCTGCTTCTGGTCGGAGTGGATTGGCAGCGCAAAGGCGCCGATGTGGCGGTGGCGGCCGTCACCGCCCTCCAGGCGCGGGGCTGTCACGCCCGGTTGACCATCGTCGGCTGCCGGCCGCCGCGGGGGCGTGACCTTCCGCCCTATGTCGAGGTGATCCCGTTTCTCGACAAGGAGACGGCCGAGGGACGCCGCCAACTCCATCGTCTCTACCGGCGCAGTCACTTCTTCCTCCTCCCGTCGCGGGCGGAGGCGTCCGCGGTCGTGTTTTCCGAGGCCGCCGCCTACGGGCTGCCCAGCCTCGCGACCGACGTGGGCGGCCTTTCCTCAATCATCATCAACGATCTCAACGGCCGGTTGTTCAGCGCCGACGCCCCCGGAGCCGCCTACGCGGACTACCTGTACACGTTGATCCGCAACCCGGCCCGCTATCGGGCGCTCGCCCGACAATCCCTCGATGAGTCGGTCAACCGGCTCTCGTGGAAGGTCTCGGGACCGAAGCTGGCCGAGATCCTGGCGGACTCCGTCCTGCAGCGGTCCGGGATGCCGCCGGTCGTCGCCGCTCGGCGGGCCTGATCCCTCCACCTTTCCGTCATGTCCCTGTCCACGCACACGCCGGCCGCCCGTCTTCCCGCGCTCGCGCCGCCGGCGGCATGGGCCAGCCCGTCCGCGTGGATTTCCTTCCTGGCCGGCGGGCTCACCGCCTTCACGGTCAAGGTCGGCGGCGACCTTCCGGTTGGGGAAATCCTGCTCGTTGCCGTGGTCGGCTGGGTGGCGATGTGCCTTGCATTCCACCAGGCGGCCCCGGGGCCGCTGCTGCGGACCCGCCTCTTCCGGACCCTGCTGGCGGGCGCGGGCATCGCGCTGGCCGGCTATATCTTCTCGGACCTCTACCGGCAGAGCCAC
Organism: Opitutaceae bacterium; assembly: GCA_046704465.1. Taxonomy (GTDB): domain Bacteria; phylum Verrucomicrobiota; class Verrucomicrobiia; order Opitutales; family Opitutaceae; genus Fen-1467. Next base: position 10,462 of record JBJKRV010000615.1, read on the forward strand.
CTGCGCGACATGGCGCGGGGCTGGAGCCGCCTGATCTTCCTGGCCATGGACATTGTGGGTGTCGCCTATCTGTTCGGACGCTCCCGTCGCAACCTCGTCATCTTCGTCCTGGGCCAGTGCGCAGGCGGCCTCGCCAGCACCGCGCTCTTTGGTCCGCTCTTCGGTGCCTACTGGAAGTTCGGCATCGGTGCCCCGCTCACCTTCCTGCTGTTCCTGCTTGCGCCCCAGGCCGGGCCGTTGGCCGCCGTCGTCGCGGCCGCCGCGATGGGAGCCGTGCACCTGGTCCTGGGCTACCGCAGCCTCGGAGGCGTCTGCCTGCTGGCCGCCGCCCTGGGGCTGCTGCAAATGTCCACCCGCCGCTCGCGCCCATGGCTGGCGCCGCTCGGCATCCTCGCCGTCGCCGGCGCCATCTTCTGGATCTACGGCCATGCCCGGCATGATCACGGGGAACGCGTGACGCGGTCCGACATCGAACGCTCCGCGATGATGACGGCCGCGGCCGACGCGTTCGCGCGCTCGCCCCTCATCGGCCAGGGATCGTTGTTCAGCAACACCGATGTCTACAAACACTTCCTGCTGCTGCGCCAGGAAGCGGCGCTGCGCGCGCACATCGGCGGCTTCCCCGAGCCCGATCAGGACGCGGGCACAACCGCCGTACACTCCCAGATCCTCGTGTCGCTGGCCGAGGGCGGTTTGTTCGGCGGTGCCTTCTTTTTCGTCTTCGGTGCGGCGCTGATCTGGGCGCTTTATCGCGTCGTGTTCGCGGACCGCTGGCACCGGCTCACCCCGCTCGCGACGCTGCTCCTGCTTTCGACCCTGTGGAACCTGCTCTTCAGCCCCTTCTCCGGCGCCCAGCGCGTCTATATCGCCGTCGCCTGCGGACTCCTGTTGCTGCTGTCGACCGGTCGCCTCGAACCGGCCGGGGCGGATCTCACCTCCGATGCGTCTGCTTGATCATATCCGCCGCCGCACCGGCTCGTTGTCCGCGCGCTCAAGGGCGATCGGCATGTTCTTCGCCACCTCGCTCGCCGCCCGCGCGGTCGGCATCTCCTGCCAGCTGATCCAGGTCCCCGTCGCCGTCCGCGCGCTGGGTTCGGAGGCCTTCGGGCTGTGGATGGCGCTCACCAGCATCGGCACGATCATCATGTTCGCCGACTTCGGCATGGGACAGGGGGCCCAGAACCGTCTGGCGGAGGCGTTCGCCGCCAACCAGAAGCGCCGCGCGGGCGAATTGCTGGGCAGTGTCTCGGCCTTTCAGATCACCGTCGGCCTCCTGCTGGCCGCCGCCGTCGGCTGGATTGCGCCCCAGTTGAATTTCACGCGCCTGTTCAATCTGACCGATCCCGCGGTTCGAA
>JBJKRV010000616.1:0-8794 GCA_046704465.1 Opitutaceae bacterium
TGTAGAAGCCGGTGATCTTGTTCAGCTCCGCGGACACCACCGGCAGCAGTTGCAGCGAGCTGCGGTTGCGCTGATCCCACGGCTTGAACACCATGCCGGCGATGGCCGAATAGCCCCCGAACGACCCCCCGGCGCCGGCGGCGGTGCGCCGGTCCAGTTCGTGGTCCTGTCGACCGACGCCCCGGAGCGGGTGGCCCAGGTCGCCAACGAACTCGTGCAGCGCGCCCTCAAGAGCGGCATGTTTTATTTCGCGGACAGCGACCTGAAGTTCGACAAGCCGCAGGTGGACCTCGAGATCGATCGCTACAAGGCCGCGGACCTGGGCGTCTACTTGCAGGAGGTCGCCTCGGACGTCGGCTCGATGCTGGGCGGGGCCTACGGGATCTACTTCAACATCCAGGGCAACAGCTACCAGGTGATTCCGCAGGTCGAGCGCGTGCGCCGCCTCAACCCGCAGCAGCTCGACAGCTATTATGTGAGCACGGGCACCGGGCACCTCGTGCCGCTCTCGACGTTCGCCTCCCTGAAGTACACCGTGCAGCCGGAAAGCCTGAACCATTTCCAGCAGCTCAACTCGGCGACGATCTCGGCCGTGCCCCGCAACGGCGTGTCGCTCGGGCAGGCGCTCGATTACCTGAAGCAGCAGGCCGACGAGATCATGCCGGACGGCTACAGCGTCGACTACGCCGGCCAGTCGCGCCAGTACATCCAGGAGGGGAACTCGCTGCTGGTGGCGTTCGTCTTCGGCGCCATCATCATCTTCCTGGTGCTGGCCGCGCAGTTTGAGAGCTTCCGCGACCCGCTGATCATCCTGCTCGGGAGCGTGCCGATGACGCTCGCCGGCGCGATGATGTTCCTCTTCCTCGGCTTCGCCACGCGCAACATCTACACCGAGGTCGGGTTCATCACGCTGGTCGGCCTGATTGCCAAGCACGGCATTCTCATCGTGCAGTTCGCCAACCAGCTGCAGGCCGAGGGCCACGGCAAGCGCGAGGCCATCGAACATGCCGCGGCCGTCCGGCTGCGGCCGATTCTCATGACCACGGCCGCGATGGTGCTGGGCGTGGTGCCGCTCATCATCGCCACCGGGGCGGGCGCGGCCAGCCGGTTCAACATGGGCATCGTCATCGCCACCGGCATGACCGTGGGCACCTGCTTTACGCTTTTCGTCGTTCCGGCCGTCTACATGCTAATCGCCCGGGATCACGGCGCAGCAGCTCCCGCGGCGGCCCTGCCGCACCATTCCGCCTGATCCGGGTCCCTCCCTTGCCATGCTTATGAAGCCTCTTGCCACCTGCATCGCCGTCGCGGCGGCCCTCGGCCTCGCGGCGGCGTCCCTGACCGCCGCTCCGACGCCGGGGCAGGCCCTGCCCGATCCCCTCACGTTGGAGAATGCGATCGGCTACGCCCTTCAGAACAACTATGCGATCCGCCAGGCGCGCGAACTGATCCGGCAGCAGCAGGGCGTGGAAATCCAGGTGGAGGCGAGCCGGATCCCGAGCCTCAGCGCCTCGGCCGGCTACACTGGCAGCGGCGGAAAGACCTCCCCTTATTTGGCCACGCTCGAGCACAACTGGTCGATCACCCTGCAGGCCCGCCAGGTGCTGTACGCCGGCGGCGGCGTCGACTCCTCGGTGCGGAGCGCCCGGCTGACGCGCGAGGCGGCGGTCCTGCAGCTGCAGGGCGTGATCAACCAGCAGTTGCTGGCCGTGCGCACGCAGTTCTACGCCGTGCTGCTGGATCGCTCCCGGATCGGGGTCCAGGAGGACAATGTGAAGCTCCTCCAGCAGCAGCTCAAGGACGCGCGGAGCCGCTTCTCGGCCGGCACGACGTCCAGCTTCGACGTTCTGCAGGCCGAGGTGGCCCTCGCCAACGGCCAGCCGCCCTTGATCCAGGCCCGCAACGATTTCCGGGTCGCCATCGAGCAGCTGCGGCAGTTGTTGGGCGACTCGAGCCAGTCGGCCACGTCGGCGAAAACGCCCGATGTCGCCGGGTCGCTCGATATCGGCAAGCAGCTGACGGTCGACCTGGATGACGCCCTCGCCGCCGCGCGGGCCAACCGTCCGGAGCTGCAGCGGCTCGTCAAGCTCGAGAAGGCCGGCGAACAAAGCGTGACCACCGCGCGATCGGCCCAACTGCCGCAGGTCGACCTGGTCGGCAACTATGATTGGAACCGGGGCTATCCCACCGCCGGGTGGAATGACCACGTGGAGGGCTGGTCGGCCGGGATCCAGGCGCAGTGGGATATCTTCGACGGACGCGCGACGGCCGGACGCGTCATGCAGGCTCGCTCCCAGGTGGCGCAGGCCAAACTGCAGCTTGCCGACACGACGCTCAACGTCGACGTCCAGGTGCGGCAGGCGTACTCGTCGCTGACCGAGGCGTGGGAACTCGTCCAGGCTTCGGCCAAGACCGTGGAGCAGGCCGAGGAGGCGTTGCGCCTGGCCAAGGTGCGCTACGGCGCGGGCACGGCCACGCAGCTCGACGTCCTGACCAGCCAGGTGGCTTTGACCCAGGCGCGGCTGAATCAGCTCCAGGCCTATTACGGCTACCATGTGGCGGTCGCCGGCATGCGCGAGGCGATGGGGCTGGCCGACGTCTTCCTCAACAAGTAGCAGCCATCCCCGGGATCCGGCCGCCGGTCCCGGGGAATGATGACGTGGTCCGGAGACGCCGCTCCGGCCGGCCAGAGTCTGGGTTGGATTTGTGACCAGGAAGGTGTCACGCTGAATCTTCTTTAGAACGGTGAAAATCACCCGGCGGCTCAGGTTGATACTGCTCGGCGTGGCCGCGGCCGTTGCGCTGACGACAGCGCTGATGTTCGCACCGCCGGTGCAGCGTTGGATCGCCCTGCGAATCCTCGCGGGCCGCCCCGGATTGCGGATCGACTTCTCGGGGCTGGCGGTGCGTCCGGGATCCGTCACCGTCCGGCAATTGCGGTGGGCCTGGCCCGGCGGACGCCTGACGCTCGCGTCGGGGGCTGCAGACCTGTCGCTTTGGGACCTGCTGGTGCACCGCCGGCTGATCGTCCGCGACGCCCGGATGTCCGGCCTGGTCGTCGACCTCAGGCATGCGCCCGGCGCGGCCGGCGGATCGGTGCCGGCGGCGGCCGCCGCATCCCCCACGTGGATCGAGCGGCTCCCGGCGATCGGGGGCCTGGCGGGCCGGGCCGCGCGCCTGAAGCTGCCGCCGGGCGTCGAGCTGGACCGCTGGCAGGTCGACGGCGTGGTCCGATGGCCGGGTGGGAAGCGCGGCGCCGGGGAACGGGTGGAAGTACACGTGGAAGGCGGGCACCTCGTCGCCGGAGCGTCGGCGGGCCTGGAGTTCAACGCGCTGGCGCACACGCCCGATCCGAAGGCGCCCGTCGAGACGATCGAAGTGCACGGGTCCCTGACCGCCGAGATCGGACGTCAGGGGGAGCTCGACCGCTTGGGCCTGCACTTCAATTCCCGGGCGCTCGGATCGAAACAGGCGGCGCCGGCCGAAATCCAGGTCTACGCCGGGCTGGCCCGCACCGCGCAGGGGGAGAGCTACGCGTTGCTGCTGACGCCGCCCGGAGCGGGGCCGCTCCTGAGCCTCAATGCCGACTTCGTGAAGCGCACGGCGGAACTGAGCGGCGCGTGGGAGGTGGGGGCGAACGACCGGCAGATCGCGCCGTTCACCTTTGGCTGGCCGCTGCCGGAATTCTCCGCCAGCGGCGAGGGCCGGTTCGACATTCGACCGGCGGTCCGGGCCGCTCATTTGACGGGGCAGTTGAGCGGGCATTTTTCCCATCTCGAAGCGATCGATCACCGCCTGAGACCCTTGGGAGCCCTGACCATCGGGACGGATTTCGACATCGACTTCGATTCGGCCGGCGTGCGCATCGCGGAACTCCTGGCGAGGGTCAACGGGCGGAAGCCGCTGCTGGTGCTGCAGTCGCTTCAGCCGTTCGCCGTGAATCTGGGCAGTCTGGAGGTGACGGCGGCGGAGAAAAACAAGGGGCTGCTCCGCGCGAGTCTCGAAGGGGTGCCGGTGGCGTGGTTGACGCCCTGGATGGGGCCCGAGCTCAAGGTGCGCGGCGATGCGATCACCGGCATCCTGGACATCTCGCTGCGGGGCGACCAGGTCCGGCTCCGGACGAGCACGCCGTTGACCGTGCAGGGGGCCGGGATCTCCCATTCGGGCCGGGTCTGGCTCCCGCCCTGCGACCTGCGCCTGGAAGCGGAAGCGGAGCACAGCCCCACGCTCACGCGGGTCGGCCTGACGAACCTGACCATGACGACGCCGGCCGGTGACCGGCTGGTGTTGAGCGGCGAATACCGTCGGCGCCGCGGCTCGGCTGCCGGCGAGACCGTGCGGGCCGAGCTCACGGGTTCGCTGCCGACCTTGCTGGCACCGGATTTCCCGGTCGGTCCGGTGAAGGTCCAGGGGGCGCTGGAGCTGTCGCGCACGGGCCGGAAGTACCTGATCGACCGGCTGACCGCGGCGATCACGGGCGCGGAGGACCGGACGGTGGCGGCGGTGAAGGCGGAGGAACCGTTTGTGGTCGATGCGGCGCAGTGGCTGGTTTATCCGGCGTCCGGGCAGCCGGGGCGGTTTCTGGACGTCAAGATCGGTCGCCTTCCGCTGGGCGACCTGGGACGACACCTGGGCCGGGTCGCGATCAAGGGCGAATTGATGCCGGTGGAACTCGCGGTGGCGGCGACCGGGGCCGGGCTCCATGCCGGAGCCGAGGCGCCCTGGCGGATTGAGCATTTGTCGGCGACCGTCGATGGGGAACCGTGGCTCAACGACCTGACCGTCCAGCTCGACGGCGGGGCGGACTACTCCGCGGACGGGCTCGACGTGAAATTGAACTCGATGCAGGCGGTCACCGCAGCCGGCGCCAACCTCGCCTCGACCGAGGGCTCGGCCAAGGTCCAGGTCGTGTCCGGTCAACTCCAGGTGGCGGGGCGCGTTTCGAGCGAGGTGGCGGTGGCCGCGCTCGCGGGCCAGCCGCTGGCGGCCGGCCTGACGCGGATCGACCGCGGGAAACTGAGCGGTGAGGCCACGTTCACCTACGATGGCAACCTGCTGAGCAAGGGCAGGGTGACGCTCAACGGACTGGTTTCCCCGCAGACGGGCGGTCCGCTGCCGGTGGCCAATCTCTCCTTCCGCGCGGGGCTGGCCCGGGACGGAGAGTTCGCCATCCAGGCGCCGCTGCTGATCGACCGGGCCGGGGAGCGGTCGGACCTGACCCTCGCCGCCACGTTCCGCCCCACTCCGGACGGACGGGCGGTCGACGCGCGCCTCACCAGCGGCAACCTGGTGATCGACGATGTGGCGGCGCTGGTGCAGTCGCTCACCGCCGGGGGCGCTCCGGCAGCGGTGGCGAACGGGCCGGCGGTCGACTCGGGGCCGGTGTGGAAGGGACTCACCGGAACAGTGACGCTCGATGCCGGTTCCGTGCTGTGGGGGCGGAGGACCTCCCTGACGGGATTGACGGGCCGGCTCGTGATCGAACCGGCCCGCCTGAACCTGGAACAGGTGAAGGGAAAGGTGGGGGCGCATGGCACCATCGAGGGATCCGGTCAGCTCCGGTACGCGGCGGGCCAGGACGCACCGTACGGGCTGGGTCTGGATTTCGCGGTGAACGACCTCGACGTGACGCCCTATTTTCGCGCCGCGGCGCCGGGGCACCCGCCGGCGCTGGAGGGGCTCTTCGATCTGCACGGCCATGCGGACGGGAAGGGACGGACGCTGGCGGCGCTGCTGGCGCACGCCGGCGGCGGCGTGGTGCTGCAGAGCCGCAAAGGTGTGTTTCGGGGCCTGCAGCAGCCGCCCAACCCGCCGCGCTCCGGCTTTGTCGGGAGTGCGACGCGCATGCGGGGCAACCTGGGCGAGCGGGTGGAGAACCTGGCGCCCGGCGGAAACGTGACCGCCGAGCTGGCCCGCATGTTCGCCAACCTGACCTTCGACCAGCTGACCGTGCACGTCTCGCGCGATGCGAACCACGAATTCAAGCTGACCGACTTCTCCCTGGTCTCGCCGACCGTGCGGCTGAAGGGCTCCGGGTTGATCGCGGCCGACGGGGGGCATCCGGCCCTGCAACGCCCGCTGCACCTGCAGGTGAACATGAGCGTGACCGGCGCGGTCGAGCACACCATCGCCCGGGCGAAACTGCCGATCCTCTCGGGCCGGCGCGACGAGCTCGGCTATATGAAGCTGCGGGACCCGTTTGTGATCGGAGGGACGCCGGCGGCGCCGGATGCCGGCCAGCTTTACTCGATGCTGAGCCGGTCGCTGCTGGACATCCTGCTGCCGTAGGCGCCCGGATATCGCGCCAGCGGTCATCGGCAGTTGGGTGGTGAGTCGGTTTGCCGGAACCGGCGCGCCGCGCCGGTTCGGGCCCGCCCGGAAATCGGGCCGGCCCCGACACAGATTGGACGAAGACCCAATCACTGCCGAACCTGGATGACACTGCCGGCAATTTTCGAAATGACCGGCACCAGGGGCCGGCAGCAGTCCGGCCACCACCGCCGTGAATCCGGCCTAATGGCTGCACCCGCGGCCAAAAACAGACTTTCGCCTTGCCTGCGCGTCCGGCAGCCTCGACGGTACTCGTTCCCCGGCGCCCAGCCATTTACCCCGGGGCGGACGTTCTGATTCGCCTATGAAATCCAATCAGCCTGCTGAGATTAGGAACTTCGCCATCGTCGGCCACGCGACCTCCGGAAAGACCATGCTGGCCGAGTCCATGTTGATGTGTGGCGGAGTCATTCACCGGATGGGGAGCATCGTGCAGGGCTCGACGGTGTCCGACTATCACGTCGGCGAACAGCAGCGCCAAATCTCGATCCAGGCGGCCCCTCTCAGCCTGGAGTGGCAGGGACGCCGGCTCAATGTGGTCGACACGCCCGGATACCTCGATTTCAGCAGCGAGGCGCTCAACGCGCTTCGGGTGGTCGATTTCGCCCTGATCGTCATCCATGCGGCGCACGGGATCGGCGTCGGGACCGAGATGATGTGGGACTACGCCACCCAGTTCGGTATCCCAAAGATCATCGTGATCAACGCGCTGGACAAGGAGAACGTCGACTACGACCTGCTCGTCGAGGAGATCCGCGAACGTTTCGGCCGGCAGATCTTCCCCATGCAGATGCCGGTAAACCCCGGCCCGGGTTTCAACCAGGTGCTCGACGTCATGCGCAGCGAAATCTGCACCTACGCGGCGGACCGCTCCGGAAAATACGAGGAGGCTCCGGCCACGGGCGAATGGAAGGAGCGGGTCGAGACGCTGCATCGGGAACTGATCGAGCATATCGCCGAGTCCGACGACACCCTGCTGCAGAAGTTCTTCGACGAAGGCGGACTGTCGGAAGAGGTGATGCGCACGGGCATTCATCCGGCCGTGCAACAGCAGGTGCTGATCCCGCTCTTCTGCACCGCGGGCGAACTCAATGTCGGGGTGGCGCGACTGCTCGATTTCATCGCCCGGTTTGGCTCGTCGCCCGTGGATCGGGCCACCGCCGAGGCGACCGACTCCTCCGGCCAGCCGTGTGAGATCAGCCTGACCGGCAAGGAACCGGTGGCGTTCGTCTTCAAGACGCTGGCCGATCCGCAGAGCGGCGACCTGTCGATCTTCCGGGTCTATTCCGGCGAGGTGCACGGCGGCATGGACCTGTACAACAGCGACCGGCGCGTGTCCGAGCGGATCGGGCAGTTGTACCGGCTCAACGGCAAGACCCGCACGCCGGCCGAGACCCTGGCGGCGGGCGACATCGGCGCGGCGGTCAAACTCAAGGACACGCACACGGGAAACACGCTGTGCGAAGCGCGCCACTCCGTCGTGCTGCCCAAGGTCAATTACCCGAAGCCCTACACGCAGGCGGCGCTGCGGCTCAATTCACGCGGCGACGAGGACAAGCTCGCGGCGGGACTGGGCGCGTTGCACGAGGAGGATCCCGCCTTCGAGTCGCACGTCGACGGCGAACTGCACCAGACGTTCATCGCGGCGCAGGGCGAGCTGCATTTGGAGGTGCTGTTCGAGCGGCTCAAGCGGCGCCAGAAGATCGACATCGAGCTGGTGCCGCCGCGCATCCGGTTCCGCGAGACCATCCGGATGAAGGCCGAGTCGAAATACCGGCACAAGAAGCAGACCGGCGGCGCCGGCCAGTTCGCCGAGGACTGGATGCGGATCGAGCCCGCGGCGCGCGACAGCGGGGTGGAATTCACCGAGTCGCTCAGCGGCCAGAACGTCGATCGCGTGTTCGTGCCGTCGGTGGAAAAGGGCGTCAACACCGCGTGTACCGAGGGCATCCTGGCCGGCTACCGCGTGGTCGACGTGAAGATCGATTTCTACGACGGCAAGATGCACCCGGTGGATTCCAAGGACATCGCCTTCCAGATCGCCGGGTATTTCGCCTTCAAGGAGGCGTTCATGAACGCCCGGCCGTGCCTGCTGGAGCCCATCCACGAGCTCGAGATCCGCGTGCCGGACGACTGCCTGGGCAAGATCGTCGGCGACCTTTCGGGGCGGCGGGGCAAGATCCAGGGCATGGACAACGCCGGACGGCTCCAGGTCGTGCGGGCGCTGGTGCCCGCGGCGGAGCTCTACCATTACGGCACGGTCGTGCGCTCGCTGACCGGCGGCCGCGGGCTGCACGCCGAGAAGTTCAGCCACTACGAGGAGATGCCGGCGGAGTTCGAGCGGCGCGTGGTCGACGAAGCCAAGGCGGCCAAGGCCGCCGCGGCCGGCAGCCACTGACGCGGGCCCTCGGGGCAAGCGACCGGGATCGTGCAAGGGCGCAGCAAGCCTGCGCCCCTGCCTGAT
>JBJKRV010000617.1:0-8982 GCA_046704465.1 Opitutaceae bacterium
GATCATCGCCACCTCGCCCAGGGCCCAGGACATGGCCGTGAACATGTTCAGCGCCCTGTGGTCGCTGATCGTCACGGTGGGCACCGTGCTGATGGTGAGCCTCTTCACCAAACTGAAGACCGCCGCCGAGCTGCACAACCTCGTCATCGGCCTGACCCCCGTCCCCGACGAGGGCCCGTGTCCGTGGTACCAGAAGCCCCTGTTCTGGGGCGCGGTGATCATGGCCGTGCTTATCGTCATCAACATCATTTTTTGGTGACGACCCGCCCATGGAAGAACACGAGCATCAAATTCCCATCTGGTTTTTCATCGGCGTGCTGCTGACCCTCTACGGCATCCTCATCGCCACGGCCGGTCTGCACAACTGGTTCAGTCCTCCGCCGCCCACCAATCGCGTCGCACTCTGGCGCCTCCACGCCGACGTCTGGTGGGGTGTCCTGCTCTCGGCCATCGGCGCTGTCTACATTACAAAGTTCGGGCCAAGAAGAACGACAGGAATCTACAGACAATAGTCGTATCTCCCGTTATATGATCAATGAAAGATAACAATATGAAGCCTAAATGTTGCTTAGGAAGAAGCATTCTGACGGTTCGGATTCGCAGAAAGGGTGTCGCAAAAACAAAGATAGCGAGCGTTGGGTCGACTCTTCTCCTTGCCTGCCTTTTCTCTCCGTTGGTACGGGCCGCTGACCTGCCGATACCTTTGAGTAGCAACTCGCACGTGTCCGCAATCCAGTCACGAGAGACTCCGACTCAGCGGGCGGAGCGCATGGCGTGGTGGCGGGCTGCACGCTTCGGGATGTTCATCCATTGGGGCATCTATTCGAAACCGGCCGGCGTCTGGAACGGGCGCGAAGTTCCGGGCTTCGGGGAATGGATCATGCATAATGCGAAGATTCCGGTTGCCCAATACAAGAAACTGGCGGCATCTTTTGGCCCAGAGAAATTCGATGCCGACGCCTGGGTGCGGATCGCGAAGGAGGCCGGGATGAAGTACATCGTCATCACCGCCAAGCACCACGACGGTTTCGCCATGTTCAAGTCGGCGGCCAATCCGTTCAACATCTACGACGCGACGCCGTTCCACCAGGATCCCCTCAAGCAACTGGCGGCCGCATGCAAGAAGTACGGCATCAAGCTCGGCTTCTATTACTCCCAGGATCAGGACTGGACCGCGCCTGGAGGAGCGTCCCTGTTCGGCGGCCACTGGGACAAGGCGCAGGACGGGAGCTTCGCGGAGTATCTTGAGGACAAGGCGATCCCGCAGATCAAGGAACTGTTAACCAATTATCAGCCTTTCCCTGCCGTCCTTTGGTTCGACACACCGACAGAGGATATGACCCCAGATCTCGCTGGCAGGATCGTTTCTGTGCTGAACGGCTACCCCCGGCTGATCTGGAACAACCGGCTAGGGGGCGGCTACGACGGGGATTTTGGGACTCCGGAGCAACAGATTCCTAGCCGAACTGCCGCCGGCAAGGACTGGGAAACTTGCATGACCATCAATGATACTTGGGGTTATAAGCTGAACGACCACGACTTCAAGTCAACCACGACCCTGCTTCGCAATCTGATCGACATCGCTAGCAAGGGTGGAAACTACCTGCTTAACGTCGGTCCGGATTCGACTGGAACGATTCCGCCGGCCGAAGTCGACCGCTTGCTGGCGATCGGCCGGTGGCTGAAGGTCAACGGCGAAGCGATTTACGGCACCGGGCCTACGCCCTTCGGAGCAGAGCTGGGACACTACGATCGATCGATGAAGGATTGGAAGGGCCACGCCCTGTTCGTGCCCTCGTGGGCTTGGCGCTGCACCACCAAGCCGGGTCGCCTTTACCTAACCTTCTTCGAATGGCCACATACCTTCACGCTGCCGCCATGCAAAGGTCACGCCACGCGGGCTTACCTACTGGCCGATCCTTCACGCAATGTGGCCATCCATGAAAATGAGGGGAAGGTAATACTGACACTGCCTTCGGATGCACCGGACCCCATCGCCAGTGTTGTGGTAGTTGAGATGGCGCCTTAACCGAGGGTGAACCGGCGGTCCCCATGGATTAAATTTAATGCGCATATAATAGAAGGAATCGTGGCCTAAGGTTGCCCTGGTTTGACGGACACGGGTTTGGGGTCAAAACCCAGGAGACCCCATGAAGACGCCGTTGCAGAAGCCCGCGACCGAAAAGGCGCGCTACGATTCCGAGTATCGACGTCAGGCATTGGAGGAATAGCGGCCGCAGTGCGGCCCGGGTGGCTGCCGAGCTAGGCATCCGTGCCCCTTTGCTGTACCGTTGGGCGCAGCAGGAGCGGGCGGCGGGCCAGGAACCGGCCGCGCCCGGGAGTCCGTCAATCGAGCAGTTACAGGCCGAGATCCGTCGCGCGGCGACCTGGCGCCGACGTGTGTTGCTCATTACGCCAAGGATCGGAGCACCCGACTCGTTCGCGATCGGCGGACAAAGCATGGCGTCCGTCCCTATACAGGCAGGGAATATGCCCGACTGCAGGGCGTCCCGGATTCATTCCGCTTCGCAGGCGATGAAAATGCCGCCTGCCGGATGATTTGCAACGGGGTGCCGGTGCCTTTGGGCAAGTGGATCGGCCGCGAGTTCCGCAGGTATTTCGAACATGACTTCCGCCCAGTATCGCAAATATCTTCGCGAATGGGGGCCGGTGCGCCGGACCTTTCGGGCGCAGGGCCTGTCGTCGGCGGCCTGCGACGCGAAGCGGCACGAGCTGCACCGGAAGGCGCTCGGCTTTGACAAATCCTCTCTGGCGCTCAGCAATTCGGAATTCGATGCGGTGCTGGCCGTCTTCTCCGCGATCTCGCGGCCGGCCGACTTGGAGACACAGCTCCGCCTCCAGGAGCAGACCGACCGCCGCGCGGCTATGACTGAGGATTTAATCGAATTCTTGAGGTCCACGAGCTTCGTGCGCGAAGACAATACTGGGCTCCAAATCTACAACGGGATGCACCGCACCGTAAACCTTCAGCAAGCCCGGCATTATTGGGGACGAATTGGTGAAGGTCGCTTCCGAATTTTTGCGTAGGTCTGCGACCATTCAAGGGCTGCGCTGGGCACGGTGCCTTGTTACTTGAACCTGTTAGAATTCGTCGGCGGCTGAGCGATTCGTTCCCAACCGGCCCGGCGCGTGTCTTTGCTGCGGAAGTCGCTGATCTTCGCGCTGCTTCAGCTGATTCCTAAACTCCCCTGGAAACCGCACCGGGGCGGATGGCTGGCGGAGGAGGAGGGATTCGAACCCCCGGATGGGTTGCCCCATCGTCTGATTTCAAGTCAGGTGCCTTAAACCACTCAGCCACTCCTCCGGAAGCGGGTCTAACCTTGCCCGGAGCCGGGGCATGTCGAGCTTTCTTCCGCGCCCTATAGCTTCGGCTTCAGCCGCACCAGCAGCCAGATCAGCCCGGCCAGCAGGAGGATGAGCCACCACGCGAAGCGCAGTTCGCGGAGGGCCATCTCGGTGAAATAGAGAAAGCCCGGCACAAACACGCAGAGGGCGACAAACAGGACGACGGCAAGCCAGGCCTGCAGGTTGCGACGGGACGACATCGGGTTGGTTCAATCCGGCCCGCGCCCGTTGCACAAGCGGGAAAACCGACTGCCGGGATTTTCTGAAATAAGATAATTCCGCGTTGCCATTTTCGCAAGACCTGTCTTGGTGGCCGGGAAACCGCGTTTGCCATGACTCATCCCGGAGCGAGCCTGCCCGCCTGGAACGTGGCCGAGATCCAGGGGCTGTACGGTCCCTTCGCCTTCAGCGAGCGCCTGCTCCAGAAGATCTGGCTGCGGGGCGAATTCGACCCGGTGCGGGCGGTCACGGAAGATGGCCGGCCGGTACGCGTGTGGCATCCCGGCCGCTGGAATCTGCTGGGCGGTCCGGATTTCAAGCAGGCGCGACTGAGCCTCGGCGGCGAGATGATGACGGGGGACGTCGAGCTTCACCTGCACGCCGGCGACTGGTCGGCGCATGCCCACGCCGCGGATCCGGCGTATGCCGGCGTCGTGCTGCACGTCGTGCTGTTTCCGCCGGCGCCGGGGGAGGCGGCCCGGCGCGCCGACGGCGGCGCCCTGCCGACGCTGGTGCTCCTGCCGCTGCTCTGGCACGGCCTGGAGGAGTACGCGGAGGAAGAGGCCATCGAGCGTCTGACGGACCGCGGCAACTGGCGGGCGGCCGAGGAGCTGGCGGCGCTGCCGCCGGCGGAGATGAAGGGCCAGCTGCTGTGCCACGCGGAGGGCCGCTGGCGCCAGAAGGTGCAGTATGCGCGCCGCCGGGTGGAGCGGCTGGGCTGGCCGGAGGCCTGTCATCACACCGCGTTGGAGATTCTCGGCTACCGTTTCAACCGCGCTCCGATGTTGAAGATCGCCGCCCGCGCTCCCCTCGCGCAGTGGCTGGCGGGCCGCGTGGAGATCGACGAGTTGGTTGAGCTGGAGCGGGTCGCGTGGAGCCTGCAGGGCGTGCGGCCGGCGAATCATCCTCGCGTCCGGTTGCGGCAATATGCCGCCTGGTTTGGCGGCGGGGCGCCGTGGCCGGATCGCCTGGAGCGGCTGGCCGGCGCGCTGCCGGTCTTCTCCATCGGGGCCGATCCCCACCGGACCACGGCGTGGAGGAAGCGATGGAGCCTGCCCGGGTTGCGGGTGCGGTTCCATCGCGAGGTGGTCGGAGGCAGCGTGGCCGGGAGCCGGCTTGACAATCTGGCCTGCGACGGCTTCCTGCCGCTGCTTTCGGCCCGCACGGCGTGCGACTACTCGGGCGCCTGGTTCCACTGGTACGCCGGCGATCTGCCGTCGATGTTTCGGACCGCGCTGCGCTCGCTGGGACTGCTCGGAGACAGTCTGCATCCGGCCTGCCATGGCTACGCCCAGGGGTTGCTCGGGTGGCTGCTCATCCGCGAATCGTCGCCGGCGGTTTTCCCGGGCTTGACGGCGGTCGGGACTCCGGTGTGACCGCACCCTCGATTTCAGGCTGGAGGCGGGCGGACGGAACCGCGAAATGGAGGCATGGCAAAGAAGCGCGTGGGCGTCCTGTTCGGCGGAAAGTCCGTGGAGCACGAGGTGTCGCTGCAATCGGCGCGCAACGTCTACGACGCGATCGACAAGTCGAAGTACGAGGTGGTGTTGATCGGGATCGACAAGCGCGGCCGGTGGCAGGTGTGCGACACCCGTTTGCTCGCCGGGCCGTCGGCGAAGCCGGGCGCCGAGCTCGCGGCGGCGGAGGGGGAGGCGCTGGCCCTGGTGCCCGGCGAAACGGGCCGGGCGCTGGTCGGGCTCGGGACGCAACGGAGCCTGCCGGCGTTGGATGTGGCGTTTCCCGTCCTCCACGGCACCTACGGCGAGGACGGCACGGTGCAGGGGTTGCTCAAGCTCGCCAACGTGCCGTTCGTCGGGGCCGGCGTGCTCGGCTCTGCGTTGGGCATGGACAAGGACATCGCCAAGCGCGTCCTGCGCGATGCCGGGATTCCGGTGGCCCGCTTCGTCACATTGACATCGCCGACCGCCGCGACCGCCACCTTTGAGGAATTGGCTGCGCGCCTCGGCGCGCCGTTCTTCGTGAAGCCGGCTAACTCAGGTTCGTCGGTCGGTGTCTGCAAGGTCCGCGATGCCGCCGGCTGGACGGCCGCACGGTCGGAGGCTCTGCGTTACGACCACAAGCTCCTGGTGGAGGAGTTCGTGGATGGGCGCGAGATCGAGGTGGCGGTGCTGGGCAATGACGAGCCCGCCGCGTCGGTGCCGGGCGAGATCCTGCCCCGGCACGAGTTCTATTCCTACGAGGCCAAATACCTGGATGAAAACGGGGCGGAGCTGCGCATCCCGGCCGAGCTGCCGCCCGCCGTGAGCGATCGCATCCGACACTTGGCCGTCGAGACCTTCAGGATCCTGGAGTGCGCCGGCATGGCGCGGGTCGACTTTCTCGTGCGGGAGGACGGCAGCGCCTGCGTCAACGAGATCAATACCATCCCGGGCTTCACCAAGATCAGCATGTATCCGAAACTCTGGGAAGCCACGGGCATCCCGTATCCGGAGTTGATCGAGCGTCTGCTGGCCCTGGCGGTCGAGCGATTCGAGCGGGAACAGCGCCTCGAGACCTCGTACCGGCCCGGAGCCTGATCCGGCCCACTCAGCCGGCGACCCACGCCTCCACCAGCGGGGCGCGCTTGACCGGCGAGAATTCGACAATGCGGTGCGTCGCCACGCCGTGCACCTGGTAGGGATCGCGGCGGAAGAAGTCCCGGAGATCGTCGACCGACGGGGCGCGGGCGACGACGATCCCGCCGGTGCGCGGATTCATCGGCCCCGACATCAGCAGCCAGCCGCGATCGTATCCTTCCTGAAGGTGCGCCCGGTGCGCGGCCAGGATGGGCTCGATCTTTTCCATCGGTGCGGTGTAGGTGATTTCGACGAGGAAATGTTTCATGAGGGTTCGTGGTAGGTGACGAGATCGCCGAGGGCGCGCCGGGAGGTGCGGGGCGGCGTCTCGGCCGGATATCCAACCGGCAGGAAGACAGCGGCGCGGTGCCCCGGCGGCAATCCGAGAATTTCGCCGGCGAGCTTCTCGTCCACCGCGTCAACCCAGCAGGTCCCGAGGCCGAGTTCCACCGCGGCCAGCATCGCATTGCACACGGCGGCGCAGGCATCCTGCATGCAGTAGACCTGCTCCCCCCGCGTTCCGTATTTTGCCGCCGACCGCCCTGGGTCGACCGCGAAGACGAGCACCACCGGCGCAGTCGCAACGAAAGCCTGCCCGGCCGCCGCCTGGACGAGCGCCTGCCGGGCGCCCTCGGAGCGCACGACGGTGATATGGTACGCCTGCAGGTTGGCCGCCGAGGCGGCCCGGTTGGCGGCGGACAGCACCGCCTCGAGTTTCTCGGGTTCGACCGGACGGTTTTGGTAGGCGCGGATCGACTGCCGGGCGTGGATGGCGTCCAGGACGTTCATGACTCCTCGGAAAAGTGGTGACGCACCGGGCTGGTGCTACGCAAACGAATTGGCCGGCACGTCGCAGTCAGTAGCAGCCTGTTTGGCCGCGATCAACCTGCGTTCGGACTCGATTGAGCCGGCGCCCGGCCCCGGTTCAACTCGAGGAGGCGAGGGACGGCAACCTCATCTTCCGGCAAATCGGCCCAGCCGTAGGCGGAGGCGACGGCCTCGTCGAGGCCGGCTTGAAGCGCCTCCAGCCAGTCCGGCCGCGCCTGGTCCAATGCCGCGAGCGTTCGCCGGGGATCGGCTCCGTCCGCGAGCCATGTCGCGCGCTGCCGGTCGAGCGCCCGGGCGGCCTGCGCCACGGCTGCCCGCTGCGTCTCCTGGCCGCGCGTAAGTTTGGCCAGGGGCGTGGTCGGCGGCCATGGAAACGGGAACGTCTCGAAGCTTTCTCCGGACGCGTAGCGGCCGCCCGCGCCGGTTTGCCGGACCCATAGTTGGTGGAAGCGCGATTGCAGCACGCCGAAGAACCAGTCGTCGTCGCGAGCGAAGACGACGAGCGTCCGGTCGGGCACAACCTCCGGCGGCAGCCAGGCATAGACGCGGTGCCGGCCTGCCGTCGGCGTCGCCAGGTAGCGTTCGCCCTTGACGAGGGCGACGCGCATGGCGGTCGGCGCCCGCCCCGGCCCCCACCGGTGCCCCGCCCGGCTCCGGCGCAGGCGCGCGAACGGACGGACGTATAGGGCGGCTTCGCGTTCGTCCAGATACGGCGGAAAATCGATCGTCCAGAGTCCGCGTGGGATCCGGACGAGATCGGTGGCGCCCGCGGTCGGACGCAGCACGTCGCCGTTCGGCCGCCCGCTCGGATTGCGCTCCGCGAGCCAACGCCGGGCCAGCGCGGCGGAAATCAGCAGCCGGGGATCGCAATGCCGGCCGGCGTAGGCGATGCCCTGGTTTTCCGCCAGGCGCTGGATCACGGGATCCGCAGTCACGACTGGGCCGGCTTCGGCGCCTCGGGCAGCACGACCACCTTGAAGACCCGGGCCGGATCGAGGTACTGGCGCGCGAACGCATCGACCTCGGCCTGAGTGATACCCTCGAAATCCCGGTACCGGCTGCGGCACCAATCCAGACGCTCAGGATGCTCCTGGCAGGAGCCGACGACGGCATACAGCCAATACTGGTTCGTCCGGGCCGACTCGCGGAGACCCGTGAGGATCGGCTTCCGGGCGCGCTCCAACTCGTCGGCCGTGGCACCGTGTTGATACAGGTCGGATGCAGCCGCCAGGATCGCAGCGGTGATTTGTGGCGTCAGGGCCGGATCGATGGTGGCCTGCGCCCCAAGGTAACCGAATCCGGTGAAGGTGTCGCTCGGCGAACTGAAGGCCCCCGGGCTGTAGGCATCGCCCATTTCCTCCCGTACCTTCACCCGCAGCCGGTCGCTCAGGATCTCGGCCAATAACGTCAGCCGCCGGGCCACGCCCACGTCCCGGCCGTCGGTCGTGGGCCAGAACAGGGTGACGAGCCCCTTGGGAATTTCGGTCGGCACGGTGAAGGTCCGGTCCAGCGAGGACGGAAATGACACGGCGCGTTCCGCGGTCAGGGCCGGCTTGGGGTCGCGGGCCGGCAGGGCGCCAAAGGTCCGCGCCACGGCCGCGGTCGTCGCGTCGAGATCGATGTCGCCCACGATGGCGATTTCCAGCGGACCGTGGGCGAGCTGCTGACCCAGCCAGGCGCGCTCCTCGTCCAGCGTGCGCTTCAGGACGACATCCTCGGCCGGCAGGCCGAAGCGGAAATCGCCGTTGGCGAGCAGCCGCGGCACCTCCGTCTGCATCGGACCGCCGGGGGTGTGGGCAAACCGGTTGTACAACTGCTCGATCTGCTTGTGCGCCTGGCGCAGCGCCTCGGGCCGGTAGCCCGGGTCCGCCAGGTAGGCGGCCAGCAACTGCAGTTGTGCCTCGAGGTCGCCGCGATTGGTCGTTCCCCCCAGGACGAATGCGTCGTCGGCCACGCGGAAGTCGGCGCGCACGGTCTTGCCGGCGAACAGGCG
>JBJKRV010000618.1:0-4286 GCA_046704465.1 Opitutaceae bacterium
GAGATCACCATGTACGCGGCGTGCTTGGCCACCCGGCGGATGGTCTTCGTCCCCGTCCACGGCGCCGCCGCCAGCCGGCGGCGCGCGACCGCGTCCCCGTCGATCCAGCGCTCCACCCGGCGGTAGATTTGCTCCAGAAACACCGTCTGCGGGCACGCCCAGCCGCACCACACCCGGCCGAGCAGCGCGGTGAGGAAGAACAATGTGAACCCGAGGCCGCTGATGAGAAAAAAGAGCAGCCACAGGTCCTGCGCCGCCAGCGTCCAGCCGAAGAGGTGAAAGCGCCGGTCCGCGACGTCCAGGAACACCGCCGGATAGCCGCCGATCGGGATCCACGGCAGCGCCAGGTAGAGCAGGATCAGCATGCCGCCCGACAGACGCCGGAGGCGGGTGAAGCGGCCGGTGACGTCGGCGGGATGGAGCGCGAGATGCGAACCGTCGGCCTGGATGGTCGTGACCGAATCGAGCGTCGGGTCCGCCGACGGCGTCGGGGGTGACGAAGCTGGACGCGGCGGGGACATGGGTCAGGCGGCTGCCGGGTTTGTAACGTAATACGTGACAAACATCGGCGGCGGATCGACGGGGGCTGGCGGCCAGCGAACGCCACGGGCCGGGTGCGACCGTCGACGGGACAGCCGGCCGACGGAGGGTGCGGGCTCGGCGCGGAGGGCGGGGTTCATTTCACGTCAGGGGTCGGCGACGGAACAATGTGGATGGGTTCTCCCTCGGTATGATGGCTCAGGACAAAGGCGACGACCTCGGAGATCTTCTTCGCGCCGAGCACGGGGCCCCAGGTCGGCATGCCCTTGGCCGGCACGCCGGTGGTGACGGTGTGGTAGATCTGCATCGGCCGGCCGCCATGAATCCAGTTCTGATCGAGGAGATTCGGTCCGATGCCGCCGGTGAGGTGGACATTGTGGCAGGGCGCGCAGGTCGTGACGAACGTCGCCTGGCCCGCGGCCACGAACTTCGGGTTGCGGCTCATCTTCCAGAGCGTCTCGTCGTCGAGCTTGGAGACGGCCGCGAGCTTGGCCGTCTCGATCCGGTTCATCGCCTGCGTCAGGGCCGCCTGGTCGTCCGGACCGACGCGCGCGGTGACGTAATAGAGCCAGTAGAGGACCGCAAAGATGATGGCCCCGTAGAAGGTCCAGAGCCACCAGTTCGGCAGGCGCTTGTTGTACTCGCGGATGCCGTCGTAGGTGTGCGGCCGGAACGAGTCCTCCGGCGGCGGGTTCGGGGTGGCGGGCCGGTCAGTCATGGGGTCTTGGGAGCATCCTCATCCAGCGGCAGGCGGGCGAGGCGGTCCACCTGCGGGCGCTTCATCCGCAGGGCGCGCCAGCTCATGAACGTGAAGAACACCGCGGCCACCACGAAAGCCACGATGGGGAACACGACATGCCAGTCTTCGTATTGGATGCGTTCGAACACTGGGAGAGAGGGCGAAAACGGAAGTCAGAGGTCGGAGATCAGAAGTCAGAAGTCAGAGATCAGAGGTCAGAGGTCGGAGGTCCTTGGTACTTGGTCCTTGATACTTGGTCCTTGTCACTTCGCCCGGGCGACCGCCGGATGCACCGGCACCGAGGTGCCAAGCTTCTGGATGTAGGCGATGAGGGCGACGATCTCGGTGTCCGGGCTCACCAGCCGCTGCTGGGCGCGGAGGTCAGCCGCGATCCTGCGCTCCTGCGCCTCGACATTGGCGGCGATTTGCGCCGCGGTCCACGTCGGATACGGGACGTCCAGGGTGCGCAGGACGTCGAGCTTGCTCTTCAAGGCCGCGACGTCGGTCTTCTGCACAAACAGCCACGGGTACCGGGGCATGATCGAGCCGACCGAAGTGGAACGCGGATCCATCATGTGGTCGTAATGCCAGGCGTCCGGGTATTTGCCGCCCTCGCGCGCGAGGTCGGGCCCGGTGCGCTTGGAGCCCCATTGGAACGGATGGTCGTAGATCGACTCGCCCAGCCGCGAATAATCGCCGTAACGCAGCACATCCGGCACGAGCGTCCGGATCATCTGGGAGTGGCACAGATAGCAGCCCTCCCGGATGTAGATGTCACGGCCGGCGAGCTCGAGCGGCGTGTAGGGCACCTCGATCCGGTCCTCCACGTTCGCGGCCCGGTCGACGAGGACCGTGGGCAGGATCTGGATCAGCCCGCCGGCGGCCACGGCGAGCAGGGTGAGCACGGTGAACGGCGTGGCGTTGATCAGGAGCCGGTCGTACCAGTCGCCCCACCGCCGGCCGCGCACCTGGAAGTGCACGATGGCGAGGATGACGCAGGCGATGGTGGCAAAGAGGCCGAGGAGGTTGAGCAGCCCGCCGGTGAACATCCAGATGCACGCGAACATGACCCCGAGCACGCTGAACATCACCGGGGCGCTGAAGACCGTGCCGCGCACGCCGAGGCGGGACGCCGGGTCGGGCGCCTCGGCGTAAACCTCGATCGTGCCGTTGACCGGTTCCGCGCCGCGGATCGTCCGCCACAGGTTGTAGACCAGCAGCAGGAAGCCGGTGAGGTAGAGGCCGCCGCCGATCACCCGCATCAGGAGCATCGGCTTGATCGTGTTCAGGGTGTCGAGGAAGTTCGGGTAGGCCAGCACCGTGCCGTGCTCGGTGGTGGCGTTGAGCATCAGCCCCTGGGTGATGCCGCTGGTCCACATCGCGGAGATGTAGAGCAGGATGCCGACGTGCCCGATCCAGAAGTGGAGGTTGGCCAGCGTCTGCGAATGCAGCGGCCGTTTCCACAACCGCGGCGCCAGCCAGTAGAACATGCCGGCGGCCATGAAGCCGTTCCAGCCCAGGGTGCCGCCGTGCACGTGGCCGATGACCCAGTCGGTGTAGTGGCCGATGGCGTTGACCGACTTGATGGCCAGGAGCGGGCCCTCGAAGGTGGCCATGCCGTAGAACGTGATGCCGGCGGCGAAGAACTTCAGGACCGGGTCGGTGCGGAGCCGGTCCCAGGCCCCGCGCAGGGTGAGCAGGCCGTTGAGCATGCCGCCCCAGGACGGCGCCCAGAGCATGAGCGAGAACGTCATGCCGAGCGCCTGCAGCCAGCCGGGCAGCGCGGTGTTGAGCAGGTGGTGCGGCCCGGCCCAGATGTAGATGAAGACCAGCGACCAGAAGTGGATCACCGAAAGGCGGTAGCTGTAGATCGGCCGCTCCGCCGCCTTCGGGACGAAGTAGTACATGATGCCGAGGATCGGCGTGGTGAGGAAGAAGGCCACGGCGTTGTGGCCGTACCACCACTGCACCAGCGCGTCCTGCACCCCGCCGAAGACCGGGTAGCTGTGCGTCCAGCTCGTCGGGATCGAGAGGTGGTTGACGACGTAGAGCATCGCCACGGTGATGATCGTCGCGATGTAGAACCAGATCGCCACGTACAGGCTGGGCTCGTGCCGCCGCTTCAGCGTCCAGAAGAAATTCACCGCGAAGACGACCCAGATGACGGTGACGGCGATGTTGATGGGCCAGATCAGCTCGGCGTACTCCTTCCCGCGCGTCAGGCCGAGGGGCAGGGTGATCGCGGCGGCGACGATGATGGCCTGCCAGCCCCAGAAGTGGACGGCGGTCAGAAAGTCGCTGGCCAGCCGGGCCTTCACCAGGCGCTGGGTGGAGTAGTAGATGCCGGCGAACATCATGTTGCCGACAAACGCGAAGATGGCCGCGTTGGTGTGCAGCGGCCGCAGCCGTCCGAACGTGCTCCAGGGCCGCTCGAAATTGAGCTGCCAGAAGTTGAGCTGCGAGGCGATCAGGACGCCCGCCAGCATCGCCACGACGCCCCAGAACACCGCGGCCAGCAGGAACTGGCGCACCGCCCGATCGTTATACTCGATGGTGATTTTGTGGTCGCTCACGGAGGGGAGGAAGGGAGAAGCCCCTCCAGCCGGCGGGCGCCGGCCGGACCTGCCCGTGCGCGTCAGCCGGTGGCGTGACGGCTGCGGTGATCGCGCGCCGACCGCGGCGTCTCATCGACCAGCGGCAGGAGCGCCTCGCGCTCGGCGCTGCTGAACGAGCGCCGCGCGTGCTCGCGCAGGAAAAAGACGACAAAGGTGAAGACCAGGCAGAGGCTGATGCTGAGGGTAAGTGGAATGACGGACATGGTGCGAAATGATCTGGGTCCGATCCTAGCCACCCCCGGCTCCAGTGGCTCCGCATTTCTTGCACAACTTCGCTCAGATATTGAGCCGACGACGCCCGCGGGGGGGCCGGGCGCGGCGGCCGGCCCAACAACCCATGCGCCAGCTTGGCCAAACCATGCAGTGCGGCGGCCCCGTAACTGTTGGATCTT
>JBJKRV010000619.1:0-2684 GCA_046704465.1 Opitutaceae bacterium
GGATTTCGCCGTCGGCGGGCCGATGGCCGGCCGGTCGCGGGTGGGCTTCGAGCGCACGGTGGGCTATTTCGTCAATCCGGTCGCGCTGCGCACGCCGGTGGAGCCGCGGGAAACCTACCGCGCCTATCTGAATCGCACGAAGCGGACGGTGGCCGGCGCGCTGGAAAACCAGGATTTCCCCTTGCCAGCGCTGGTCGACCGGTTGTCGCTGGCACGCGACCTGAGCCGCCCCCCTTTGTTCCAGGCGTCCTTCAACCTGCTGGATATGGCGGGGGTCGGGGGCCTCGCCCGTCACATGGTCATGGAGGACGTGGACGGCACGGTCCCCTTCGCAGGAATCGACTGTCGGCCCATCGTGCTGCCGCAGCAGGAAGGGCTGTTCGATCTGACGCTCGAATTCGTCCGGGAAAAGGACGGGCTGATCGCAGCATTCAAGTACAACGCCGACCTTTTTGACGGGTCGACGATTGGCTCGCTTTTGGTTTCGTACGAGCGGCTTCTGGGGTCGGCGGTTGCGGCGCCGGAGATGGCGGTTGGGGATCTGCCGCTGGTGTCGGCGGTTGAGGCGGCCGGGGTGCTTTTGGCGTCGGCCGGTCCTGGGCGCGCGTACGGGTTTGCGCCGCTGCACCGACCTTTCGAGGAGCGGGCGGCGTCGATGCCCGAGGCCCCGGCGCTGTGGATGGACGGGCGGGTGGTCTCCTACGGCGCCATGGACGCGCGGGCCGGGGCGGTGGCCCGGCACCTGCGGGCGCTGGGGGCCGGCGCCGGCACGGTGGTTGCCCTCTGCGCGGAACGCTCGTTTGAGCTGATGATCGGCCTTTATGGCATTCTCAAGAGCGGTGCGGCGTATCTGCCGCTCGATCCGGAATACCCTGGGGATCGCCTGGAGTACATGCTCGGGGATTCGGGGGCGGCCCTGCTTCTGACCACCGCGGATCTGGCCGGCCGGTTTGCCGGCTCGGGGGTGCGGAGCGTTGGGCTCGACGGGGTGCTGGAAGAGGGCTGGGAGGACAGCCGGGAACAGGCGGCTCTTTCTGGTTCCGATGCCGGCCCGGACGAGCTTGCGTATGTCCTCTACACCTCCGGCTCGACCGGCCGGCCCAAGGGGGTGATGGTCGGCCACGGGGCCATTGCCAACCGTCTTGACTGGATGCAGGAGGCCTATGGTCTTCGGCCCGGGGAGCGGGTGCTGCAGAAGACGCCGAGCGGCTTTGACGTGTCGGTGTGGGAGTTGTTCTGGCCGCTGCGCGAGGGGGCGACGGTGGTGCTTGCGGCGCCGGGCGGGCATCGCGACGGGGAGTATCTGGCGGATCTCATCGAGAGGGCCGGGATCACCACGCTGCACTTTGTGCCGGCGATGCTGCGGGCCTTCCTTGAGGTGGAGGACCTGGAGAGGCGGTGTTCGTCGGTGAGCCGGGTGATCTGCTCCGGCGAGGCGCTTGGGGTGGACCTGGCCGAGCGGGCGATGCGGCGGCTGGGTGCGCCGGTCTACAACCTGTACGGCCCGACGGAGGCGGCGGTTGACGTGACCTGGCAGGAGTACCTGCCCGGGCGGCATAAAGGGGTGACGGTACCCATCGGGGTTGCCATTGCCAACGTGCGCTGTGTGGTGCTTGACGAGCGGATGCGGCTGGTTCCGGCCGGGGCGGTGGGGGAGCTTTATGTGGGCGGGGTGGCGCTGGCGCGGGGCTACCGCCGGCGGCCCGACCTGACGGCGGCGGCGTTTGTGCCGGACCCGTTTGGCGGGGGCGGGGCTCGTCTTTACCGGACGGGGGACCTGGTACGGCGTCTGGGGGATGGGAGCCTGGAGTATCTGGGACGGTCGGACCGGCAGATCAAGGTGCGGGGCCAGCGGATTGAGCTGGAGGAGATTGAGGCGGCGCTGCACGGGCATCCTGAGGTGGCGGAGGCGGCGGTTGCGGCGTGGCCGGCGTCGGAGGGTGCGGCGCACGACCTGCGTCTGGCGGCCTATGTGGTGGGCGACGATGTCCCCGACCCCGCCGTTCTTGCGGCGTGGCTGTCGGAGCGTCTGCCGTGGGCGATGGTTCCGGACGCGTTCATTGAGCTCGCTGGGCTTCCGCTGACGCCGTCGGGGAAGCTCGACCGTCGGGCGCTGCCGCGGCCGACGCGCTGGGGGCGGGGGTCGTTGGGTCGGCTTGTGCCCAAGACGCCTGCGGAAGTTCTGCTGGCGCAACTGTGGGAGACGGTGCTGGGCGTCGAGGGGGTGGCGGCGTCGGACAACTTCTTCGATCTCGGCGGCCATTCGCTGCTGGCCATGCGGCTGGCGGCGCGGGCCCGCGCCGCCTTCGCGAGCGACGTCCCCATCACCCTCATCTTCGCCAACCCGACCCTCGGCCGGCAGGCCAAGGCCATCGCGGCAAGGGAAGGCGGCGAGGCGCTGGCGCCCATCGTGGCCGATCCCGGCCGCGTGGAGTATCCGCTGTCGTTCGCCCAGCAGCGCATCTGGTTCCTGCAGCAGCTCGACCCCGACAGCACCGCCTACAACATGGCCGGCGCCTTCCGCCTCGACGGTCCCCTCGACCGCGACGCCCTCGCCAGCGCCATCCGCACAATCGTCCACAGACACCAGCCGCTGAGAACGCTGTATCCGGAAGAGGACGGAAAACCCCTGCCACGGCTGGTCGACGCCTCGGAGGCCGATAAGGGCTTTTTCGATTTAACGG
>JBJKRV010000620.1:0-6051 GCA_046704465.1 Opitutaceae bacterium
GTGCCCACCTGCGCCATCGTCGGCTACACCAACGCCGGAAAATCCTGCCTGCTCAACCGTCTCACCGGGGCGCACGTGCTGGTGGAGGACAAACTGTTTGCCACGCTCGATCCCACGACGCGCCAGATTGCCCTGCCGAACAATCAAAAGCTCCTGGTCACCGACACGGTCGGCTTCATCCGCCGCCTGCCCCACGATCTCGTCGAGGCGTTCAAGGCCACGCTCGAGGAGGTGGTCGTGGCCGACTTTCTGATCCATGTGCTCGACGTGACCAATCCCGGCGTCTCCGACCACCGCGCCACCACGCTCGGCGTGCTCGCGGAACTGGGCGCCGACCGGAAGACGATCCTGACGGTCTTCAACAAGGTCGATGTCGCGTCCGACGCCGCCGTCGAGAAAGCGCGCCTGTCGGCGCCGGACGCCCATTTTGTCAGCGCCCGGACCGGCGCCGGCGTCGAGCGCCTGCTGGCTCATTGCGCCGATCTCGTCGTGCGCGAATTCGGCACGATCGAACTCTTCGTGCCGCACGATCGCTACGACGTCGTCGCGCGCCTCCACCAGGTCGGCCACATCCATTCCCAGGAACTCACCGACGACGGCATCCGGATCCACGGCCGCTTTCCGGCTGCGCAATCGGCCGAGTTTGCCCCCTACGTGATCAACGGCCGCTCCGCCGCCGACCCGCCGATATCGCCCTGAGCGGCAACCCCGCCGGACGCCCGGCCTACGCCACCTTGACGGCCGCAGCCGGCACCATCCGGCCGCACAGCTCCGGACGATCGCCGTACGAAAGCCACGGGATGGGCGTGGTGCCGTTGAGGCCGAGAGACATGACCCAGGTGCGCCACGTCTCGTCCGGCAACACCGGGTATTCCTCGGAGCTGAACCCGCGGCGCTCGTACAGGCGGATCGCCGACCGGTATTCCTCCTCGTCTGTCGTCCACAGGCGCAGGACCTCGCGGCCCTCCTCGCGGGCGACATTGATGACCCAATCGAGCAGACGCGCCCCGTTGCCGTGCCCGCGCATCACCGGCAGCAGCCCGAACCAGGACAGCCACGTCTCCGTCGGCATGTCCCGGTAGTCGTACAGGCCCGCGATGCCGACGATCCGGCTGTCAAACGACGCGGTCCAGAAGCGGACCCGCGACAGCCGTCGCGTCACCAGAAACTCGCCGAACGCGTCCGGCTCCAGTGCGGCCTGCAGCGCCGTCTGATGCTCGTCCTCCCACGGAAACAACTCGGCGATCACCCGTCTCGCCTCGTCGACCACCGTCCCACTCAGCGGCTCGATTCTCATTTTTTCAGGCTGACATCCATAGCAGGCGTCGGGCTCCGGGATGAACGCCGCTTTGCGCTCCGGTCGCGGCTAATTATTCCGCTCATGCTGTGCATCGGACGTCTGAATATTTGGTGGCCCCGGAATTTCGGCTCCGGGCCGAGGCCAACCGCTTTCCGTTCGCGGGCTTGTGCCGGCCGTCCAATTGTAAAATCCCGGGGTACGATATAAGACGATCCATCGGCCTGTTAGTGCACAAAGGTTGCGTTACAACCCGCCCAGGCGGCCTTCCGACTCCTGGAATGCCGCCTGCCGGCCCGGCGGCTTCCCTCTTGGAGATTGGACAAACCGTCCTATGCTTACCTTGTCTTTGATTCTCCGTGGCCACCGCACGCCTGTTCATCGCCATCGACCTTCCACTCCCTCTGCGCGAGCAGCTCGACGCCCTGCGCTCGCCCGTGATGGGTTTCTCATGGACCCGGCCGGAGCAAATGCACCTCACGCTCCGCTTTCTCGGTGAGGTCGAAATCGCCCAGCGTGGGGAACTCGAGGCGGCGTTGGGACGCGTGAACGTCGAGCCGTTTGTCCTGCCGGTGGGCGGTCTTGGGGTCTTCCCGCCGCGGGGGCCGGCGCGCGTCGTCTGGGTCGGCGTCGGCCGCGGGCATCCCCGCCTGTACCAGTTGCGACAGCAGATCGACGACGGCGTGCTGGGGACGGGCCTCGCGCTCGATGTGCGGCACTTCCAACCCCACGTCACCCTGGCCCGGGTGCGGGATGAAGCGCCACCCGACGCGGTCGCACGCTTTCTCAAGGCACATCCGGATTTTGAGGCGTCTCTTTTTCAAGTGAGTTCGTTCGTCCTGTACGCGAGCGAACTGCGTCCGACCGGTGCGGTGCACACCCCGTGGCGCGTCTTTCCCCTCGGAGCTGCCCCTCGGTCCGCCGGCGAATCGGCGACGTCATCATGAGCCTGCCGTCCCGTTTTGGGCTTCTGGCGGCTTGCTTCGCCGTCCATTGGGCGAGATGCTCCACCGGGGACTGCGTTCCCTTCACATCCTGATCACCTGCCAAGCATGGCCAGTTCCAATACGTCGCTCTACAAATCGCTGAAGAAGATCGATCACCTGCCCGGCGCCCGGATTCTCAAGGTTTGTGCGCTGGGGGCGATGGCCGGGCTGGCCGTCGTCGCCTTTCATGATGTGGTCGAATGGATCGAGTCGCACACGATTGCCGCCTGCGCCGGGATGTCGCATCTGCGGTTCGCGCTGATGAGCCTGCTGTTCGTGGTGGGCTGAAGCCTGCTGGCCACCGTGCTGATCAACCTGATCTCACCCGAAGCCGCCGGCGGCGGCGTGATGCCCGTCAAGCTGGCGTTCTGGAAGGAATTCGGCTACATCAAGGTGCGCACGGCGGTGGCGAAGTTCATCGGTTCCGCCCTCACGCTGGGATTGGGAGTGAGCATCGGCCCCGAAGGGCCCGCGATCCAGATCGGCGCCGGCACGATGTCCGGCGGGGCCCAGCTGGTGGGGGTCGCCAAGCAGGAACGTCGTGAGTTCTGCGCGGGCGGAGCCGCGGCCGGCCTGGCGGCGGTGTTCAACGCGCCACTCGGCTCCATCACCTTCGTGCTCGAGGAGATCATCGGCGATCTCAACAGCCGGTATCTTGGCACGGTCGTGCTCGGCGCGGTGACTGGCGCGCTCGTCGCCCACGCCCTCATCGGCCCGCAGCCGGCCTTTCAGGTGAGCCTCATCAGCCAGCCGAGCTGGATCGGCTACCTGATCAGTCCGGTGGTCGCGGTCATCGCCGCGGGCGCCGGCGGCCTCTTTCAGCGCGGGGCCATGAGCCTGCGCGGCGCGGCCCGGCTGTGGCGCCGGGTGCCCCGCCTCGCCGTTCCCTTGATCGGCGCGCTCGGCACCTGGGTGTGCGGCACGATCGTGTTCTTCGCGACCGGCCACCTGGGCGTCTTCGGCGTCGGCTATCAGGACGTGACCGCGGCGCTGGCGAACAGCCTGACCTGGCAGATCTCAGGACTGCTGCTGCTCGGCAAGCTCTTCGCGACCGTGCTGGCGGTCGGATCCGAGAACTGCGGCGGCATCTTCGCGCCCAACTTCTTCATCGGCGCCGTGTCCGGGAGCACGCTGGCCGCGCTGCTCGTCCACATCATTCCGCTGACGGCCGGCGACCAGCAGATGCTGGTCATGGTCGGCATGTGCGCCTGTCTCGGGGCCGTGATTCGCACGCCCCTGGCGTGCATGCTTCTGATCTTCGAGGTGACGAACCAGTTCTCGATCGTGCCGGCTCTGCTCGTGGCCACGCTGGTCAGCCAGGGCATCAGCCGCCTCATGGCCGAACATGACATGTACGAGGCGCGCCTCCTGCAGGACGGCGTCGATCCACACCACGTGCTGCCGCCGCGACACTTCAAACGCTGGCGCGAAATGCCCGCCAGTGCGCTGGCCTCCTTCAAGCCGGTGACCGTGACCAGCCTCGACCCTTCGGCCCTGCGCGATCTTCTCAGCCGGACGCCGCACCTGCGTTTTCCGGTCGTGGAGGACGGCCGGGTCACCGGCATGCTGCTGCGCCGGGAGATCGAACTGGCGCTGGATCAAAACCGGCCGCCGCGCCTCGAGCCCGCCCTCTGGATCAATCCCAAGACCTCGGTGGCTAACGCCCAGAAGCAGCTCATCGCCTCCAGCGTCGACATGGTCTGCGTGGGCGACGAAAACGCCCAGCAGTTGCTGGGCGTTCTCACGCTCCACGACCTGCTGCGCGGCCAGGGAGCCCTGGTCGAGGACGCGCCGTCCTGACCAGGAACCCTGGCCCGGCGGGCGGCGGCTCAGCCGCCGTGGCCCGCATGCGGCACCTGCGGAATCTCGGGCATCTCGAAGTGGCTCACTTCGGACGCTGTCTGAGAAGCCCGGGCGGCCGCCCTCGTAGCCTCGGCCGCCTGCTCCACGGAATTCACCGCGTGTTCGGCCGCGTCGCTCGCATTCTGCGCGGTCTGGCTGGCGTTCTCCGCGGTCTGGCTGGCATTGGCCGCCGCCTGGGTGGCGTCCTGCGCGACCTGACTGGCATGCTCCGCTTCCTGACTGGCATGCTCGGCGGCCTGGCTGGCATGTTCCGCCGCCTCCGAGGTCTCCTGCGCCTCGGCCGTCTCCGAGGCCGTCACCTGCGCCGATTCGGAGTTCTCAACATCGGCAGTGTGTTCGGAGGTCTCCGTCACTTCCTCCTGCGCGGACTTGGCAGCCTCGTTGGCTTCGGCCATCGCCTCGCCGACGTCGCCGTGCAGCGTCACGCCCAGGGTCTGGGCAATCTGCCCCCACCCCTGATTCTGGGCCCGCAGCGCCAGCACGCCCGGCAACTGGGTCGTCACGGCCGTGCTCCCCGTGCCGGTGGTCACGCTGCCGCCGTTGAGCGCCGCCTCAATCTGGGCCGCCGTGGGCTGAGTGATACCCACCTTGGCGAGGTCCTGCTGGGCCAGCGATAATGACAGGGCGGTTTCGCCAAAACCCATCTTCCCGGTGGCCGGCGTGAACGTCGTGGTCGAGGTCTGGCCGTTTGCCGTGGTCGTGAGATTGACCGCGGCCCCGTTGCGCAGTCCGTTCACCAGGGCGGTGGCGTTGTCCTCGCTGCCGGCGAATGTCGTGTACCGGTCGGCGATCCGGTCGGTCACCCGATTCGTACCCGACATGCCCGCCTCACCGGTCTCGGATGCTTCCTGCGCATCCGTGCCGGCGCTCTCGTTCTCAGCGAGCTCCCCGCCAAGCTTGACTCCGAGCGTCTGGGCGACCTGCGCCCAATTCTGATTCTGGCTGTAAAGCGTGAGCACTCCGGCCAGTTGGGTGGTGACCGCACCGGTACCCGTGCCGGTGGTGACACTGCCGCCATTCAGGGCCGCCTCGATCTCGGCCGGCGTCGGCTGCGTGATGCCGAGATTCTTCAGTTGGCCCTCGGCCAGCGCCAGCGCGTGACTGACGTCGCCGTAGGTGGCCAGATTCGTACTCGGCGTGAATGTGGTCGTCGTCGTTTTTCCGTTCGCCGTGGCCGTCAGGTTCACCGCCGTGCCGTTGCGCAGGCCGTTGACGAGGGCGGTCGCGTTATCCTCGCTGCCGGCGAACGTCGTATAGCGATCGGCCATCCAATCCGTGACCCGGGCGGTTCCCGAAGTGCCCGCCTCGCTCGTCTCGGTGGCCTCCTGCGGGTCCGCGTTCACATCTTCATCGTGGTCAAACGCCTCCTCCGGCTTGATCCCGAGGCTCTGGGCAGTCTGCGCCCAGTTCTGATTCTGGCTGTAGAGCGTGAGGACGCCGGACAACTGGGTGGTGACCGCCGTGCTCCCCGTTCCGGTGGTCACACTGCCGCCGTTGAGCGCCGCCTCGATCTGGGCCGGAGTCGGCTGCGTGATGCCGAGATTCTCAAGCTGCTCCTGCGCCAGGGCGAGCGCATGGTAGACGTCGCCATAGCTGCCCAGGCTCGCGCCCGGAGTGAACGTCGATGTGGAACTTTGTCCGTTCACGGTCGCGGTGAGCGTCACTGAAGTTCCGGCCTGCAACCCGGTGGCAAGAGCGGTCGCGTTTGTTTCCCCCCCGGCAAAAGTCGCAAACCGGTCCCCGAGGCGGTCCACGGTGGCCGTGGTGCCGGAGGCGCCCGTCGTGGCGGACACTTCCGTGGTTTCGGTTGCCTCCTGCGGGTCCGGGTTGGTGTCCGACGCCAGTCACGAGGTGTAGTGATAGCCAGCCGCTCCAGCAAGTAGCGAGCGGGCAACGAAAATATGC
>JBJKRV010000621.1:0-4427 GCA_046704465.1 Opitutaceae bacterium
GAATCCGCGAATCGCGGGGTTGATCGCCAGCGGGCGCCCCGAGCACGACGGTTTTGGCGCCCACCTCGAGCAACTCGCGCGGCTGCCCAAGGTCCGCGGTCTGCGACGGGTGCTGCACACCCAACCCGACGGGCTCTCGCAGCAACCGCGTTTTGCGCCCAATCTCCGGCTCCTGCCCCGGTTTGGCTACACCTTCGACCTCTGCGTGCTGGCCCGGCAACTCCCGGTCGGCCTCGATCTCGCGCGGCGCTGCCCGGAGGTCACGTTCATCCTCGACCACTGCGGCGTGCCCGACGTGAAGGGCCGGGCGCTGGATCCCTGGCGCGAGCACATCCGCCAGCTCGCCGCCCTGCCCAACGTCCATTGCAAGATCAGCGGGCTGGTGGCTTATGCCGACCCGGCGCACTGGACCGTCGAGGATCTGCGCCCATGGGTGGAGCACGTGCTGGAATGCTTCGGCTGGGACCGCGTGGTCTGGGGCGGCGACTGGCCGGTCTGCACCCTCGCGGCGCCGCTGGCCCGTTGGGTCGAGGCATTTCGCGCGCTGATCGCCCGCGCCACCCCCGAACAGCAGGCCGCCGTCTGCCACCACAACGCCAAAAGGATCTATCATGTTTGACCTGCACGAAAGAAACGCCCTGGTCACGGGCGCCGGATCCGGCATCGGCCAGGCGATCGCCGAGACCTTTGCCCGCGCCGGCGCCCGCGTCTGGGTGGTGGACCGCGACGCCGCGGCCGCCGAGGCCACCGCCGCGCACCTTCGCGAAGGCGGACGCATCGCCGAGTCTGCGACCCTGGATGTCGCGGACGAGGCCGCCGTCCTCGCGCTGGCCGCGCGGCTGCCGGCGATCGACCTCCTGGTGAACAACGCCGGCATCGGCCACGTGGGCAACCTGCTCGGCACCACCGCCGCCGATCTCGACCGGCTGTACGCTGTGAACGTGCGCGGCGTGTTCAACGGCTGCCGGGCTTTCGCGCCGGCCATGCTCGAGCGGGGCCGCGGCAGCGTGATCAACCTTGCGTCAATCGGCGGCGTGGTGGCGGTGCGGGACCGCCTGGCCTACACCGTCACCAAGCATGCCGTGGTCGGCCTCACCCGCGCCCTGGCGCTCGACCACTCGCACACCGGCGTGCGCTTCAACGCCCTTTGCCCCGGCCGGGTGGAGACACCCTTTGTCACCGCGCGGATCCAGGAGTATCCCGATCCCGAGAAGGCCTATCGCGACATGGCCTCCACCCAGCTCACCGGCCGCATGGTGCGGCCGGCCGAGGTGGCGGCGGCTGCGCTTTACCTGGCCAGCGACGAGGCGGCGATGGTCACCGGCTCGTGCCTCCTCATTGACGGCGGCTGGAGCGCCGGAAAATGAAAACACCCCGATCCTTCCTCCTCGGCCTGCTGACCGGCCTGCCGCTGGCCCTGGCCGCCGCGCCGGCCACCAAGGTCCCGCCGGTGCTCCTGGGCAGCGCGTGGTATCCGGAACACTGCTCCGACCGCCAGATCGAAGCCGACCTGACCATGATGCAGAAGGCCGGGTTGCATGTGGCCCGCGTGGGCGAGTTCGCGTGGAGCAGCCTGGAGCCGGAGGAGGGACACTACACGCTCGACTGGCTCGATCACGTGATCCGGGCCGCCGCCGCCCACGGGGTCTACATCATCCTCGGCACCCCCACGGACGCGCCGCCGTTGTGGCTGGAGCGGAAATACCCCGAAATCCTGCGCATCGACGCCAGCGGCCGCCGCTCCCCTCTCGGCTCCGGCCGGCCGTTTTCCTACGCCAGCCCGAAGTACCGCGAGCTGTGCCGCGAGATCGTGGCCCGGCTCGCCCAACGGTTCGGCCACGATCCCGACGTCATCGGCTGGCAGATCGGCAACGAGCCGACCGAGGACTCCTACGGCCCGGCGGCGGTCCATGACTTCCACGCCTGGCTGAAGGCCAAGTACGGCACGCTCGCCTCGCTGAACCGGCACTGGCAGACCTGGTACTGGAGCCATACCTACGACTCGTGGGACGAGATCCGCCTGGGGCCCAATCAGGGCATCCCCGCGCTGCAGCTCGACTACATGCGCTTCGTCACCCACGAGTGGCGCAGCTTCCACCGCAACCAGATCGACGTGATCCGCCGCTACGCGGATCCCCGCCAGTTCATCACCACCAACCTGGGCGGGCTCGGCTGGGCCGACCGCTTCAACCGGCACGCCGTCGCCCAGGATTTTACCGTGGCCGCGTGGGACGATTACGTGGCCCGCCAGTCGATCACCTCGCCCGACCGCGCCCCCGAGTACATCGCGCTGTCGCACTTCGACCCGTGGCGCAACGGGGCGACGAACGACCTCGTGCGCGGCTGGAAGCAGCGTCCCTTCTGGCTGCTCGAGATGCAGCCGGCCTTCGTGGACTGGGCCGCGGTCAGCAGCGCGCTCGCGCCCGGAGTCGTCCACGACATGATCTGGCAGGCGATCGGGCACGGGGCCGAGGGCATCAGCTTCTGGCAGTGGCGGCCCGGCTGGGGCGCCGTCGGGCAGTATCATGGCTCGCTAGTCGGGCCCGACACCAAGCCCCTGCCCATCTATTACGAGATCCAACGCGCGGCCGCGGAGGTGACCAAGGCGGAGAACGCCCTCGCCGGCACCGCGCCGCGTTCGCAGGTGGCGATTCTGCACGACTACGACAGCCGGTGGGCGATCGACTTTCACCTCCAGACCCGTCGCTACGATCAGGTGGCGATCCTGCTGGGCTATTACCGCGCGCTGCGTGAGCGCACGCAGTCGGTCGACATCGTCGATCCCTCGGTCGACCTGAGCCCGTACAAGCTGGTCGTCGCGCCCAGCCTCAACGTCATCCCCCCGAAGCTGGCCGCCCGTCTGGAAGCCTACGTGAAGGCCGGCGGACACCTGGTGCTCGGCCCGCGGTCCGGCATGAAGAACCAATACAATGCGCTCTATCACGAGCGCCAGCCCGGCCCGCTGATCGGCACCCTCGGCGGCGAAGTGGACGAATACTACGCGCTGGTGAACGACGTGCCGGTGGCAGGACACTGGGGCTCGGGTCGGGCCACCATCTGGGCCGAGCGGATGACGCCGCACTCGCCCGACACCCGCGTCGAGCTGCAATACGGCGCCGGCAACGGCTGGCTTGCCGGGCATCCGGCCGCGATCGAGCGCCGGGTCGGGCGCGGCACCATTGCCTACCTTGGGGCCGTGCTCAACCCCGGGCTGATGCAGGAAGCCGCGGACATCTGGGCCGACGAGGCCGGCCTCGGTCCGCCGCCGATCGCGGCGCCCGCCGGCGTCGAGGTCGACCGCCGGGTCGGCGCCGGGCACGAGGTGTTTGTGCTGATCAACTTCGACCCGAAAACCGAGACCGTCACCCTGCCGGAGTCCATGACCGACGTGCTCCACGGCGGCGAGGTCCGGGTCGTGGTGCTGCCGTCCCACGAAGTGGCCGTGCTGACCCGGACCCTGTCCAAGTGATGAACCTGCCGCGGATGCGCGCCCCCGCCTGTTTCCTCGCCGCGATGGCGCTGGCAGCGCCCGCCCTGCACGCCAAGCACTACGACGTCGCCCCGGTACCCGCCACGCGCGTTATCGCCCCCGGTCCGGTCCAGCCCACCTGGGCCTCGCTGGTCGCCCACTACCGCTGCCCGGAATGGTTCCGCGACGCGAAATTCGGCATCTGGGCCCACTGGACGGCGCAGTGCGTCCCTGAGGATGGCGACTGGTACGCCCGGAACATGTACATTCAGGGCCTCCCGCAGTACAACTACCAGGTCAAGCACTACGGCCACCCCACCGTGTTCGGATTCATGCAATTTGACCACCTCTGGACGGCGAAGAAGTGGAATCCGGAGGCCCTGATGGACCTGTTCGTCGCCGCCGGCGCCAAGTACTTCGTGGCCCTGGCCAACCACGAGGACAACTTCGACTGCTACAACTCGAAGTATCAGGCGTGGAATTCCGTGAACGTCGGGCCGCACCGCGACATCGTCGGCACCTGGGCAAAGGTCGCGCGCGAGCACGGCCTGCGTTTCGGCGTCTCCAACCACTCCGCGCACGCCTGGCACTGGTTCCAGACCGCCTACGGCTACGACGCCGAAGGGCCGCTGGCGGGCGTCCGCTACGACGCCTACCGCCTGACCAAGGCCGACGGCAAGGGCAAGTGGTGGGATGGCCTCGACCCGCGGGCGCTCTACTGCCCCCCCTGCATGGTCATTCCCAGCGGTTTCACCTCGGCCAAGGCGGCCCAGGCCTGGCACGACCACCACGACCTGGTCTGGACCGAGAAACCTCCGCCGCACGACCCGCACTTCGTCAACGAGTGGTACTACCGGCTGAAGGACCTGATCGACAAATACCACCCGGACTTCGTTTACCTCGACGACACCGAACTGCCGCTCGGTCAGTGCGGTTTCGACGCCGCGGCCAACTACTA
>JBJKRV010000622.1:0-3434 GCA_046704465.1 Opitutaceae bacterium
CGGCACGCGCCGTTTGTCCGGAAAATGAAGGCCCTGATCGACGACGGCGCGATCGGCGAAGTGAAGGCCTGCTGGGTGCGGCATTTCGTCGGGAACGGCGGCGACTACTATTTCCGCGACTGGCACGCCGAACGCCGCTTCACCCACGGCCTGCTCCTGCAAAAGGCGGTCCACGACATCGACGTCGTGCATTGGCTCTGCGGCGGGACGACGCGCGAAGTGAGCGCGATGGGGGCCCTCACGGTCTACGGTTCGGTTCGGGACCGTCTCCCGCCCATCGACGGCCCGCGCCGGATGGAGGGGCCTCAA
Source organism: Opitutaceae bacterium (assembly GCA_046704465.1). Taxonomy (GTDB): domain Bacteria; phylum Verrucomicrobiota; class Verrucomicrobiia; order Opitutales; family Opitutaceae; genus Fen-1467. The sequence continues at coordinate 310 of JBJKRV010000622.1, forward strand.
GTCCGGATCTCGGTCTGGCCGCCCGCCGCGCAGCGGGGCCTGAATCACCGGATCGACGTCGAGGATCTCAGCCAGGTGTTGATGCGGCTGGACAACGGCGTGCTGGCCAACTACGCGCAATGCCACTACACGCCCGACTACTGGCGCAGCTACACCGTGATCGGCACCGCCGGCCGCCTGGAGAATTTCGGGAACGGTGAAGCCGGCACGTGCGTGCGCCTCTGGCGCCGCCGCCGCCCCGGGTACGCCGCTCGCGGTGACGCCACCTTCACCCTTCCGACCCCGCGCGGTTCCCACGGCGGCGCCGACCCCGCGATCATCGCCGAGTTTCTGCGCTTCGCCCGCTCCGGCGGGGCGACGACCACGACGCCCCTGGAGGCCCGGGAAAGCGTCGCCACCGGGTACCAGGCGACGGAGTCGCTCCGCGCCGGCGGCAAGCCCCTGCGGGTGCCGTTGCCGCCTCCCGGGTGTCGTTAGGCCCGGCCGCGTTCGCTCCCGGATCAACTTCGTCCGCAAAGGATGGGCGCCGGCCGGCTCGCGCTTCGCGTAAATTTCGCAGCCGCCGCGCCGGCCGGTCCGCGCCTCCGCGCACCACCTAAAGAACGTTGTGCGGCCGGAGCGTTGTGATATTGGAGACTGACGTGGAGTCCTTCGCCTCAATCCGCACGTGCGACGAGGAAGTGCATACCTCGCCCACCTATTCCCTGGACAATACCTGTCGCGACCGGGCCGTGTGGGAGGTGATCACGGTGCAACGCACGCTGCACGGGGCGGGCTTCTTTCGTGATGCCGGAGGCGAACGCCGGGTCCCCGCCGGTTTCGCGATGCTATTCACCCACCACGAACCCACGGCGTACGGCTATCCCAAGGACGCGACCGAGCCCTACCGGCTGCGTTACCTCCAGGTGCTTCCGGCCGCGACCATCAAGCCGGTTTTCGACGAGCTCCGGGGCGATTTCGGATCGGTGGCGCTGATGGTCGACGGCTCCGAAGCGACGGCGCTCTTCAATGAAATGTACACGCGTTACCACCAACGGACGTTCCGCGACCGTTTCCATGAGTCCGAGCTGGTGTATCGCTTCTTCGTGGCCCTGTACCGCGAACAGGTGCAGGAGACCAAGACGACCGACCCCATCGAGTTCGGCTATCACTACCTTCGGAACCACTTTCGTTCGCCGATCAACCTGAAGATGATCGCCGACAAATGCCGTGTCAGCCGGGAGCATTTCATCCGCGAATTCAGCAAGCGCTTCGACGAGCCGCCCGGGAGCATGCTGCGGCGTCTGCGCATCGAAAACGCCCACGCCATGCTCGAGGCCACCCGGCAGACCGTCGAAGACGTGGCTCTCGCCAGCGGATTCACCAGCACCAACAGCTTCGGACGGGCCTACCGGCAGCGCTACGGCCACAGCCCGCGCGCCCAACCCGGGTCGTAGGGCGGATTCGGACCGCCGTCGCGCCGCTCACCGCGTCCTGGCGAAGAACGGCAACCGGCCCAGCGGGGCGGCGGTCTCGCGCCGCGTGGGGCCGTCCACTTGGGATCCGTCGTCGCCCGTCCAGCGGCCGGATGGAAACCGCACGGTCCGTGACCGCGCGCCGCGCTCGAGGACCGGGGCCACCATCAGGTCGTCGCCCAGCAGAAACTGATCGCGTATCTCCTCGAAGCCCTCGTCCGGCCATTCCCACGCCAGCGGGCGCACGATCGGCTCGCCGGTGCGCGCGGCCTCCGCCGCCAGCCGCAGGAAATGCGGACCGCGGACGACATGCAGGCGCGCCGCCTCCAGGCAGAGCTTCGCCAGCTCCGGCTCGAGCACGCGCCACGGCGCCAGGGAGAACTGCATCATCGGCATCAGCGCGTGCACCTGCGCCGAGCGCACGACCAGCTCGGAGTCGATCCGATCCGGGTGCGCAAAGGCACCCGCCTGCCCGCCGCCGATCATGTCGGGACAGCCAAACGCGTAACCCAGCAGCCCCTGCGCGATCGCGCCGGGAATCAGTTCCCGGAGGGCCTCCCACGAGTGGTCCTTGTCGCGCAGGCGCTGCGCCAGCGGCTGGCCGGCCAGCTTCCAGCAGGCGCGAAACTCGTTCAGGGGATACCGCAGCCCGATGCGGGCGTAGTCCGTCGAATGCTCCTCCGGACGTCGCCGGCGAAACGAGACCAGGCGCGCCTGCTCCGGGGCGGGCAGGTAAAAGGAACTGTCGCCGCCGTCGAACTTGAACCCGTCCACGCCATAGTCCGAGGTCAACCGGTCGAGCCGGGACTCAAACCACTCGCGGGCCCCGCGGTGGGTGAGGTCGAGCACGGCACTCACGCCGTTCCACCAGCGCACGAGCGCGGCGTCGTTCTTCCCGCCCGACCACACGCGCTGGCGGACGCGTTCACCCTGGCGCAGCAGTCCGCCCGCTTCCGCCAGTTCGCGATACGAAGCCGAGTCGGGACTGACGAACGGGCACACCCACAGCATGACCCGGAAGCCCAGCTCATGCAGCTCGGCCACCATCCCCTTCGGATCCGAAAACCGACGGGAGGAGAATTCCCAGACGCCGTAGTCCTCCTGCCAGTTGTCGTCGATCATCAGCACGCCGGGAGGGTAGCCGTGGGCGACAATGGCGCGGGCGTAGGCCAGGATCTTCTCCTGGGTCTGGTCGTGCAGCAGTTCGATCCAGGTGTTGTATTGCGGCGCGGTGAACAGGATCGGGGCCGGGGCGCGGCCGCTGGCCGGAAAGAAACGCCGCGCCGCGGCCCGGAACGCATCGCGCAGCGTCGTCCCGTCCTCACCGATGTGCCATCGTCCCGGGGCGCCGGCCAGGCGCAGCACGCCGCGGTCAAATTCGAAGTCAAACGCTTGCCCGCTCCACACGTACCGCCCGCGATTCGAAATGAGCAAAGGCTGGGCCTGGTTCTCTTCGGCCCGCGGTTGCGCATGCAGACTCACCTGCACGCGCGCGCGGCCGCCGTAAGGCATGATCGGACCATCGACGACCCTCCCGCCCCACCATCTCTCGCCGGCCCGGAGCCCGATTTCCCGCGACCGAAGCCGATTCGAGCCGGCCTTTCGGCGCGACCGGCGCGGTTTCGGCATTTTCGTGCGTGTCTTCATCCGCCTGGCACCGGTGGCTGCGCC
>JBJKRV010000623.1:0-18929 GCA_046704465.1 Opitutaceae bacterium
ACGCGTACTCGGCGTTGCGCAGCGCGATCTTCATCGTCACCAGCGAAAGATATTGACCCCGCAGGTTCACCACCAGCAGGCGGTAGGCCTCGGCGTACTGGTGCTGGGCAATCTTGACCCCGATCAGGCCCGATTCGTTGCGGTGCTTGAGCGCGTACCACTGGAAGATCGGCTGGCTGACCGAAAGATTGTAGAAGAATCCCGAGGAGGAACTGGAGAGGCTCGACGCCGCGGCTATCGCCGAGGTGCTATGGTTGTAGTTGGCGCTGCCGCTCACGTTTGGCAGCATGCCGGCGCGGTCCTGGATGTGGATCGCCTCCGCCGTGGCAATGCTGATGTTGCTCTGCACCATGTTCGGTGACTGGGACAAAGCAGCTTTGAGGATCGGAAGAAGCTGAGGAATCAGGTCCTCGGGCAATGGCGGCAGGCTGGATTCCTCCTGGGCGAAGGCGACCAAGGGAACCACGAGCGTCAACAGAATCAAACAGCGGAAAGGTCGAGCGAGAGCGGAAATCATGATCGTGCCGTTGGCCGTGCTGAAGCGGAGGGAAACAGGGACAGAGAGCGCCAGCCCGCGATATTTTGCCGGCGATTGCAACCATTAATCCTCGGGGCGCGGGGCGTTTCCACGGATTAGAATGCAACGTATATGAATGGCTTACCGGGCAACCCGATGCGGTAGCACACGTAGTGCAGGATGAGGGCGGCGATCAAACCCGCTCCCAGCGACAGGGCGTGGCACGCCGCCGTGGCCAGGGGGCCGGGCAGGCGAGAGACGACGGATGCAACCCGCGATTTCATATGGGTTCAGGGATGGACCGGCGGGAGGTAGCCCAGTTCCTCGGCGATCGCCCGGATGTGAGGGGCCACGGCATCGGCGAGCTTGCGCCCTCCCGTCAACGTCAGGTGGGCCCGGTCTCCATAGTCATCCTTCGTGATATCGTCCGGATAGGTCATCGCGTGGTAGTCGCTGGCGCGATAGAGCGCGATGGTGTCGCCATAACTTTGGGCGTCCCGCTGCCGGTCGGCCGGCGACAGATGTTCGACATAGAGCGGGCTGTTCTTGCTGACGATGATCAACGTGCGCCGCCGCAGCGGGGCGGGCATGGCTGCATCGATGAACGACTTGATCTGCCTCCTCATGTCGGGACGCATTTTCCATCCGCCATCCGCCGCCCTCTCGTAGTGCGACTGCGTGAATCCCTTGGTGATCTCGGTCTCCAAGGCGATGGTGTTGGGCGGAAAGCGCTGGTCAAACGGGATGTCCTCAAAATTGATCTCGTCGTCCTTAAATTTGCAGCGGGCCTGAAATTGGCCCCGAAAACTCGGGTAATATTTGTCCGGGATGGTAAAAAACCATCGCATCGCGACCCAGTTCCAGAAGTCGCGGAAATGCAGGGCACGGTCGAGCCAGACCCTTCCCGCCGTCTCAAACCAATCGGCCAGCCGGTCCTTCCGGGCGTCAAAATATTGCTTCACGAAGGTGTTGCGCGGTCCGTAGTCCTCCAGTTCGCCCTTATAATAGGCCTCCCAGAACATGAAGCGAAACGGAGCGGTGCCGATCGGGCTGACCGGCTGGACCGTGCCGATGTTGGCGACCAGGATCTGGTGCGGAAACTCCTTGCGCAGGACCTCGGCGACCACAGCGGCGCCGTCGGTGGCCCCGCCGCCCCGGAACGCCAGATTCACCACGCAAAAGCGGTCGCCCAGCAGATGCTGCAGATGCCGGCTCCACAGCTCGGCATACGGCTGCCCGGACCCGTAAAGGATCGAGTTGCCACCGATGATCACGAGCACCTGGCCCGGGCGGCAGCGCGCCCGGACGATCGCCGACATCTCGGCCACCGTGGGATAATAGAACGTCTCCGGCGAAATCGCCGGAATCAGGCGCGTATACCCCGGGTGCCAGTTGTGCCTTCCCATCCAATAGCCCAGGGCCGAAAGGACCGCCATCCCGCCGACGAAGCCCGCCAGGAACGTCTTGGCGCGAAACCACATCGGACGCGCGCGGATGGGCAGCGGCTTGGGCTGGTAGAGTGCGGATGATTCGCTCACGATACAAAAAGCAGGCGGGCCATGTGCACGGCCTCGGGCACGGGATAGAAGAAGATGAGCCAGCCGAACCAGGCGTAGGCCTGTGTCAGGAGCCAGGCCGCCCGGGGCTCCTTCGTGAACACCGTCTCCAGGAACGGAGCCAATCCGGGAATCTTCCGATACGTGGCGCACGCGACCAGCCCGACGCCGTGGTAGAGCCCCCACAGCACGAAGTTCCACGCGGCGCCGTGCCACAGGCCGCACAGCGCGAAGGCAATCATGCCGTTCGCGATGCGCCGGGGCACGCCGCGCCGGCTGCCGCCCAGCGGAATGTAGATGTAGTCCCGGATGCAGTAGGTCAGTGACATGTGCCAGCGTTGCCAGAAGTCCTGGATGTTCCGGGCGAGATACGGCCAGTCGAAGTTCTCCGGCAGCTGCACCCCCAGCATGTGCGCGAATCCGATGGCAATGTCACTGTAGCCCGAGAAATCCATCAGGATCCGAAACGCGATCGCCGCGAACAGTTCCCAGCGTCCGGTCATCGACAGCGTGGCAAACTGTGGCTGATACAGGTCGATGAAGTGGGTCAGATTGTCGGCGATGATGATCTTCTTGGCAAAACCCTGGGCCACGCGCCAGAGACCGTAGGCGAGGCGTTCCCAATGAAACTTTTGCACGGCGTCGAGCAGGGACGGCAGGTACTGCGTGTAGCGCTTGATCGGGCCGGCCACCAGCGAGGGGAAGAAGATGGCGAACAGCAAAAACTTCAGCGGATTCCGGATGGGCTCGCCTCCCCGGCGGACCTCGAAGAGGTAATGTACGAACTCGAAGGTGAAGAAGCTGATGCCCAGCGGCGGCGCCCCGGGCATGACGCTCCTGGTGTAGCCCAGCAACCAGGCGGACAACGGATGGCTGAAGGGTTCCACGATCTCACCCAGGATGAAGAAGGCGTATTTGTAGAAGCCCAACGCCGCCACGCAGACCACCATGGCAAAGAGGCATGCCCAGCGCCGCCGCGACAGCGCGCAGAAATAGGTGACAATCATCAGCACGATGATCGGCTTGATCCCCGCCGGCCCGGCAAAGTGGTAATGAAACACCGCGCAGGCCACCGCGAGCACCACCAGCCGCGCCTTCGGCCATCGCGCCGCCCAGAAGAGCGGGATGACGATCAGGGCGAAGAGCAGATACCAATACGTCGTGAAGATCATCCCGAGCCGGCCGTCACGGCCGTTCCCTGTTCGTCTTCAAATTTCTCGGACACCATCGGCGCCGCCCTGCGTCCGGTGCCGGCTTCGACGGCGAGTCGGCAGCAATGCGGCCCGACCGTTGTGAGCGTCGCGCCGCGGGACATCTGACCATGGTTCCGCCCGCATACGCCTTGGATGATTGAGCAGAAATTTCCGGCAAACCAAGGAAAAATCGCACGCGCCCGCCGCGGTCCGGTGCCGGTTCGACGCCAGACATCCGTGTTTCCCGCTTTCCCTCGTCCGCCTTTCGCCCTTCACTTGGCCCCGGCCTATGTTCCCTTCCGGTTCCGGTGGACCCACCCGCTTGTCGGCCCACGCCTGGCGGCGCGAACTCGTGCGCCTCGGATTGCTGACGGCCTTCGCCCTCTGGCTCGCGCATCCCTTCATGACCAGCCGGCTCATCGGGGCGGGCGACGCCTGGTGGTACGGCGACATGCTGCGGGATTTTCTGACCCAGCTCCGCCACGGCCACTTTCCCGTCTGGGTGGGACAAACGCCCTTTGCGTTCAACGGCGCCGTCTATCCGCTGCGCGCGGCGCCGTACTACCAGCTTCTGGCCGGGCTGCTCGATCTCCTCACGGGCCGGCGGCTCGATGCCTTCACCCTGCAGCACGCCACCGTCGTGGTGAGCCTGCTGATCACCGTTCACCTTGCCTATTTTTCGCTGCGACAACTGGCGCCCGCGCGGCGCAATGCCGCCGCCGTGCTGGCGGTATTGTACGCGGCCTGCCCCGGCGTGCTCGGCCTGGCCACCTCCCTGGACCTCTACATGAGCGCCATGGCGACGCCGTTCCTGCCGCTCGTGACCTGCGGTCTGGCCCTCAGCCTGCGCGAGGGCGGGTGGAAGGCCCAGCGGATGATCGTCATCGGTCTGGGGCTGGCCTGGTATGCGCACGCTCCGCTCGCCGCCTGGCTGACGCTGATCACCGCGGGCGTCGAAGCCGTCCGGCTGGTCCTGGAGTGGCGTCGTCGCGACACGTGGTATGAGGTCGGCGGCGGCGCGTTGTTGCTCGCGGCCTTGGTCGCGGGGGTCTTCGTGTCGGTGGCCAGCCTGCGGGGGGCCGACACGGCCGGCCTCGTCCCCTACGCGATCGACCGGGCGAAAATCATCTCCGCGCTCCGTTCGGCCTTCCCGGGATGCCTGCTGCCCGTGGGGTTCCCGGCCGCGAGCTTGAGCGACCTCCAGCTGGGCTATGCGCTCTGGGCTTTGCTCTTAAGCGGCTGCGGGCTTGCCCTGATGCCGGGGCGCCGGCGCCTGCTGCTGTTGGCTGCGCCCGCCGCCCTCCTCGTCGTCATGCTTCTGCCGGTTCCGGGCGTCACGGTCTGGCTGTGGAATGCGATTCCGGAAACGCTGGCCCGCCTCACCTATTACTGGCCGATGCACCGGCTGGTCCCGGTGCTGGCCGCCCTCTCCCTCCCCCTCGGCATGGAGGCGCTCGCCATCTGGCCGGCCCCCGGCCAACGCCCTGACGACACATCGGCCGGGCGCCGGGCCCCGGCCCCATCCCTGCTCTCTTCGCTCGCGTTGCTTGCGCTCGTCTGGGCGACCTGGCAGGCCGGCCGCCTCGTCTCGACCGTCGAGGTCCGCACCGCCTCCCCGCAGGCGACCGCCATCCGGCGACGCCCGGAGAACGCGCCGCTCATGGACCACGCCTACGGCCTCTCCCTCAAGCTGCCGCCGTATTTCTCGAACGGTGTGATGGATCCCTGGTTCGAGCTGCGCGTGCTCGACCACGGTCGCGACGTCGAGGACAACGCCCGCGCCGTCCTCTCCCGCGACCACGGACCCTGGTCCGAATTCAGGATCCATCTCGATGCCAATCCCGGGATCTGGGACCTGTCCCCCCGCCTGACGCTGGAACCCGGCCGCCGGCAGCTGCTCGAATTCGACTTCGGCGACCGGCACTACGACGGCACGTTGCAGATCGAGGGCCCCGAGTTCTTCCGCCAGTATCTCCTGCCCGCCTCCGGCCAGCCGCAGGCCTTCGGTTCGGAGCCTTCGATGCCGCACTGGATTTCCCTCTGGACGACGACCAGCCGTCCCGAAGAGATCCGCGTGCGTTTCATCCCGGCTCCGGGCGCACCGGCCTACCCGTCGCCCGACTTCGCCCGCTTCCGGTGGCATGTCGTCGACCCCGGGACGTTGCCCCTGCGCATCGACCGCTACGACCCGTTGCGCCTCACCGCGACCCTCCGGCACCCCGGCCTGCTGGAGACCTTCCGCATGTATTTTCCCGGTTATCACGCCACGGTCGACGGCCGCCCGGCAACCGTGACTCTCTCGCCCTATCGGATGGTTGCCGTGTCGCTGCCGGCCGGTACCCACACCGTCGAGATCGATTACGACGCCCCGTGGAAACTCCGCCTGGCCGCCGGACTCTCCCTGCTCACCTGGCTGGGCCTGGCGCTGTTTGGATTGCGCCGGGCTCTGATGCGGAAATGAGCCGCCGCCTGGAGTGACCTCGCGGCGGAACTCCCCGCATCCGCAGCGGCCGACCCACCGCGGACTTGTCCCCGGTACCCGTTCCGGTCAGGCTACGCCCTTCTCTTCATGTCCCCATCCTCCGGTTTCATCACGATCGTCACTCCATGCCGCGATGAGCGGGAGAACATCCGGGCCCTGCATGAACAGGTCGTCAAGGTCATGGCCGACTTGTCCGACCTGCAGTACGAGCATCTCTTCATCGACAACGCCTCGACCGACGGGACCCAGGACGAGCTCCGCCGGCTGGCCGCCGAGGATCCGCGGGTGAAGGCGATCTTCAACCAGCGCAACTTCGGCCACGTCCGCTCGCCCTTCCACGCCCTGCTCCAGGCCCGGGGCGACGCGGTGATTGTCCTGGCCGCCGACCTGCAGGATCCGCCGGCCCTCATCCCCGAATTTCTGCGCCGGTGGCGCGACGGCTTCCCGGTGGTGGTCGGCGAAAAAACCAACAGCGAGGAGTCGCCGCTAGTCTTCGCCGTGCGCCGCGCCTACTACCGACTGGTCCGCAACCTGGCCGATGTCGAGCTGCTGGAGAATGTCACCGGTTTCGGCCTGTACGATCGCAAGGTGGTCGAGGCGCTGCGCGCCCTCGATGATCCTTACCCCTACGTCCGGGGGCTGATCTGCGAGTTGGGCTATCCCGTGGCCCGCGTGCCCTACGAGCAGCCCCGGCGCCTGAGCGGGATCACCAAGAACAACTTCTACACGTTGTACGACCTGGCCATGCTCGGCATCACCAGCCATTCCAAGGTGCCGCTGCGCCTGGCGACGATGCTGGGTTTCGCCGCCTCCGTTCTCTCGTTTGTCATCGGGCTCGTCTACCTGGTCTACAAGCTGGTCTTCTGGCACCGCTTCGCGCTCGGCGTCGCCCCCGTGGTGATCGGCCTGTTCTTTCTCGGCTCGGTGCAGCTCTTCTTCATCGGCATCATCGGCGAATATCTTGGCGCCATCCACACCCGCGTGACCCGGCGCCCCCTCGTCGTCGAGAAGGAGCGCGTCGGCTTTTAGCGGCGCGATCCGGCCCTGGCCGTTCAGCCGCCCTTCACCAGCACCGCGGCGCCCACCATGCCATCCTGCTGCGGGACGCCGCGCCCGCGCCAGTTCTGGAAGGCGGGAATGTCCTCCCGGTTCCACCGCGGCCCGCCGTGGTTGCCGAAGGCCGGGTGCAGCCAGATATCGCGCTCGAACGCTTCCAGCGTCAGCGCCCGGCCGCTCCGAGCGGGGACGCCCGTCCCCGCCGCCGCCTCGCCGACCTCGAAGGCGATGAACAACGGGGCGCCCGGCTTGAGCTCGCGCGCCATCTCCGCCACGGCGCGCTTCCCGCCCCGCATCGGCCCGATCGCCGAGAAACTCGTCACCGCGTCCGCGCTCGCGTCGCCCACGGGCAGGGTGTCGTCGCCGACGACGTGCCAGTCGACTTCGACGCGCAACGTGCTCCTCAGCCGCTCCCACGTCGGCACCCACTGGGGATCGGACTCGACCAGCGTGACCCGGGCCCCGCGCATGGCCAGCAGCCATGGCATCGGGGACAGGCCGCTGCCGAGGTCAACGATGCGCCGGCGGGGTCCGTCCAGCGTGGCCAGACCGTGGAACCAAAGCCATGGGAAGGACCACACGTCGCCCGGGCCGGCGAGGGGCCGGAGCGAGAAGGCGCCGCCGAAGTCGTCAAGACCGCCGGCGAAGGCGGCATACAGCGGCGCGGCGATCTCGTCGATGCTTGCCAACCGGGCGGCCGGACGGGGCCGAGCGACCGGCGCAACCGGATCGGCAGTCGGGTCGGCGAGCGAAAAGAGGAGTCGGGCCTCTTCGGAGGTAAGTTCAGTGCGCCAACGGTTCACCCGCGAGGTGACGATCCCTCCGTTGGCCGCGACATCGGCCGACCCCCGCTCCCAGGCGGGCAGGATGGGGTCGGCGCGGCCGTAATCCAGCAAGGACGGCGAGTAGGGCTCCTCGAGAAAGGCGCAGACCGCGCGCATGGTCTCCTCAGGTCGGGTGACCAGATCCTCGTATTCGAGCCGGTGGCAGGCACAGCCCGCCAGATCGGCCTCGATGCGATCGTTCCAATGCCGCCACCGCAGCGCGCCGTTGAAAAGCGTGTTGGCGGCCGCGCAGCCGGGAGCCAGCACGATATTCTTCTCGTGCCAGGGACTGACGCCCCGCCGCTCGTCAGGAATTCGCACCGTCGACAGCGCGACGTCGAGGGGATGGCGCACGATCCGGAGGTAGCGGGCATCCGGGAACAGCTCGGTGAAAAACGGCGCATACAGGCAGTCGTCGGGAGTCTTGTGCGCCCAGCGGGTCTTTCCCCGTCCGGCGGCGAAATCAGCAAACAGGCCGTCGACCAGGCGGCGCAGTCGCTCCCGCACCTGCGCCGGCGGGACGCCGAAATTCCGGGCGAAGGCGAAGTCGCCCTCGGTCAGGCTCCGGTACAACCCCATGACCGTTTGCTGCTGGTGGTCGGCCAGCCAGGGGGCCTCGGGGCCGCAGGCAATGTTGGGATGGGCGTTGAGCAGCGTGCGCAGCAGGGTCGTGCCCGAGCGCGGCACGCCGAAGATCAGGATGGGCGGCTTGCTCACGACACGGACACCTCGAGTGGCAGACGCGCGATGCCGTAGAACGGCCACGTGTGGTCGTGGTCGTAATGGATGGTCAGGGGCCCCAATCCCTCGTGCTTGTCGTGCAGGCAGCCGAAATTGGGCCCTTCCGCCGACGGTTCGCCGGTCTCGATGCTGAAGGTATACTCGCCCGGCTGCAGGTTGCAGGTGAGCCGGAACGTCACCAGCCGTTCCTCCCCGGCCTGCATCGGCGGCAGCAGCACGCCGAGTTGGCGGGTGCCGGCGGCGAAAACCAGGTTGCTCATGCGGTCGTAGATATTGAATCCGGTGGAGGGATCGGCGATCGGGCCGTTGGCCCGCAGCAGGACGCGCAGCGTCGCCACCCGTGTCATTTCGACCCGCAGCGACGGCGCGCCGTGCTCGTTTTCAACCGTGGCCGCCACGAGTTCGACGTGCCGGTCGCCGTGACGCGACTTGGCGGCGGGCAGAAGATTGTGTTCGCGCAGCGCGGCCCGGACATCGGGCGCCACCGGCGCCGCAACGGTCGGGGCGCTCGGCGCGGCGGGCGCACTCGGATGCACGCGGGCCTCGAGCGGGCGCCCAAACAGGGCGTAGTAGCGGCTCACGGTCTCGTCGGGTGCCCCGAGGAAATCCAGGCGCCCCTCGTTGAGCAGCAGCACCTGGTCGCAGAGATTGCGCACCGCCTCCATGTCGTGGGAGACGAACAGCAGCGTGACCCCGGACTCCATGATCTCGTGCAGCCGCCGGAAGCACTTTTGTTGGAAGAATACGTCTCCCACCGACAGCGCCTCGTCGACAATCAGGATCTCGGGATCCATCGCCAGCCCCACGGCAAAGGCCAGGCGCACCATCATGCCGGACGAGTAGGTCTTGACGGGCTGCTCGATGAAGTCACCGATGTCGGCAAAGGCGGCGATCTCGTCGAAGCGGACCTCCATTTCGGACTTGGTCAGACCGAAGATCGAGCCGTTGAGGAAGACGTTCTCGCGGCCGGTGAAGTCGGGATTGAAGCCCGAGCCCAGCTCGAGCAGCGCCGCCACGCGCCCATGCACCTCGCAGCGGCCGCTGGTCGGGGTGAGGGTGCCCGCGATCAACTGCAGCAGGGTGCTCTTGCCCGAGCCGTTGCGTCCGATGATCCCGGTGGCCTCGCCCCGGCGCACGGTGAACGACACGTCATGCAGCGCGTGGAAATCGCGGTAGCCGCGGGCGGCGAGAGCGCCCAGGGCGCGCCGCGGCCTCGATTTCTTGGGAAAGAGGTTGCCGACGCCTTCGACAAACGGGCTCTGCAACCGCGCCGAGGGCTTGGCCCAGATCCGGTAGGTCTTGGTCAGGTTTTCGACGTGAATGATGGGCTCGGGATTGGTCACGGGTGAGGCTGGAGCAGAGCGTCGGCTAAATGACGTCGGCGAAGGCCGGCTGGGTTTTGCGGAAGAACCAATAGCCGCCGAGGAAGACCGCGATCCCCCACACGTAGGTGTAGGCCAGATGGTGCAGGTTGATCGGGCTGCCCCACAGCACTGCGCCGCGGGCCAGGTCGACCGTGTGCAGGAACGGGTTCCAATCCAGGAAAGTCCACGGTGGTTTGATGATCAGCGGCGAGTAGAAGACCGCGCTGGCGTAGAGGATGACCTGGACACCGAATTGGACGATGTGCTGGACGTCGCGGAAGAACACGCCCAGGGCCGAGAGCATCCAGGCCAGCCCGATCGTGAGCAGCAGATGAGGCAGGGTGATCAGGGGCAGCCACAGAAGTGCGTGCGGGGCCAGGCCCGGCCCGAAAAACAGCGAGCCGAGGATCACCAGGGTGAGGCTGATCAGGAAGTTGAACCAGGAGGCACCGATCTGCGCGAGGGGAAGCACCTCCAGGGGGAAGACGACCTTTTTGACCAGGTTGGGATTGGTGATGATCAGGATGGGCGAGATCGCGATGGTCTCCGCCAGCACGTTAAAATAGGTCAGGCTCAGGAACAGCCCGAAGGCGTAGTCGAGCATCGTCTCGTGCTTCAGCACGCCGTAGTGGCCGCCGAAGATCTTGCCGAAGACGAAGAGATAGAGCCCCATCATCAGCAGCGGATTGATCACCATCCAGATGAAGCCCAGGTAGCTGCCGCGGTGCTTCATTTCCACCGTGCGCACGGTGAACTGCCACCACAGGTCGCGGCGTCGGGCCAGGCGTTGCCAGGTGGAAGGGGCGGCGGAGGCGGCGGGCATCGGTGGAAAGATTTGGGCGGAGGGCGGTGTAGCCCCGGTCATCAACCGAGTCAAAGGCGGAAGCGAAATCAGACTCCCGCCCTCTTGGATCCGGAATCACCGCCGGTCCCGCTCCCTCCCAGTCGCGCGCTTGCCGGCGCGCCGTTTTGCGCTAGCACGGGAGGGTGCTGAAGTCGACCACTCCGCCGCCGGCCTCCGGCGGTCGTCCGCGATGCCGGGCAGGCGGTGCCACAAAACAGGCTCGCCGCACGCCTCGCGGTCCCCTTCCCTAGCCGTTTTTCGCCTCCGTGCCCGCGGCACCCAAAAGCATCCTTTACGTCCGGCCCGACACGATCGGAGACCTGATCATCTTCTCCTCGGCATTGGCGCAACTGCGCTCCGCCTGGCCGTCGGCGCACCACACCCTGCTCGTGCGCCCCGGTTACGACGCCCTGGCGCCCCTGTTTCCGCCGGAGCTGGCGTGGCGGGTGGCGCCGATCAACCCCTTTGCCCAAAAGCCGTCCGCCTGCCGGACGGAGTTGGCGGAGTTGCTGGCCGCGCTCGAAAAGCAGGCGCCCGATCTCATCGTGGCCGCCACCCTCAACCGCACGTGGTTCGAGGTGGCGGTGGCCGCCCGGTTTCCGCAGGCGCGGCGCGTCTCCCTCGGCGCTCGCGACGTTGATCCGTTGTTCGCCACCGATCTCCGTCTCGAACTCGGGATCGAGGCCGCCGGGGCCTTCCCCGAATCGGTGCCGGTGGACGAGGGCCAGCGCGAATGGGAGGCCGATCACCGGCTGGTCGAACACCTGACGGGACGCTCCGCGGCCCGCGACTTCCCATCGCTCGCGGTACCGCCCGAAGCTGCCGTTGAGGCCGCCGTCTTCCTCGAGCGCCACAAACTTGCCCCCGGGCGGTTTGCCGCCGTGTTTCCCGCCGGCCTGGCCAATGTCCCCATCAAGGCGTGGCCGGCGCCTCAATTCGCCGGCCTGGCCGCCTGGCTGCGGCACGACAAGCAGCTGCCCGTCCTGCTGCTGGGGCACGAAAGCGAATCCGAGATCCTCCAGGCGGTCGCCGGCGGTTCCGCGCGCGCCGGTGGCACCAAACCCGCAGTGTGGCTGGGCCGGGACGGCGAACTTCCCTTGCTGGCGGCCCTGCTGGCCGCCGGCCGTCTCTATGTCGGTCACGACACCGGCGCCATGCATCTGGCCGCCGCCCTCGGCCGCCCGGTCGTGGGGATATTCGGCGGCGGGCACTGGCCGCGCTTCCGGCCGGTCGGACGCCAGGTCGTGTCGGTGGTGCAGCCGCTGCCCTGCTTCGGCTGCAATTGGGACTGCCATTTCGGCGACGCGCCCTGCGTGAAGACACTCGCGCCGGCCGACGTGCAGCGCGCGGTCGATCTCGCGCTCACCCGGGACGACGCCGCGTTCGACGAGGTCGTGACCGCCGCCAACCTGCCCGAGGCGACGCTGCACCTCATCGCCTCGGCCAGTCCGCGCTACCGCAGCCTTCAGCGCGACCGGCTCGACCGCCAGCACAAGATCGAGGAGCTGAAGCGCGAATCCGACACGAAGGACGGCGAGATCGCCGACCTGAAACGGGCCGCCGAGGAGCGCAAGACCGAGATGGAGGCCATCAAAGCCGAGCTCGAGGCGGAGTGCGCCGACAAGGACGGCGAGATCGCCGACCTCAAGCAGGAGGCCGACGTCAAGGACGGCGAGATCGCCGCGCTCAAGCGCGAGACCGACGGCAAGGACGCCGAGATCGCCGGCTTGAAGCGGGAAGCCGACGCGAAGGACGGCGAGATCGCCGACCTGAAGGCGGAGGCGGACACGAAGGACGGCGAGATTGACGACCTGAAGTCAGTCTGCAACGAACGCGAGGCGCTCATTTTCACGCAGGACGGCCACATCAAGAATTTCCAGAAGATCGTGGCGGAGCTGAATGCCGCGCTGGGAGGCGAGCAGGCCGGACGCGCCGCGGAGCGCGCGGAACGCGACGCCCAGATCGCGGCCCTGCAGGCGGAGAAGGACCGGCTGGAGACCCTGTTCGCCGCCATGCCGCCCGGGGCGCTCGATTTCGCCGTCACGCTCCACGGGAAGGATGCCCATATCCGCCACCTCGAGGAGGTCGTCGCCGACGCCCGGAATTCGCTCGCAAACTACACCGCCGGCCACACCGACCTCGAACACTCGAAGCATTACATCCGGCTGCTCACGGAAAAGGAGGCGGTCATCCGCCAACTGCATCAGGCCTGCGTCGAGCGCGAGGCGCTCATCAAGCAGCTCGCGGCCGACGCCACGCGGCCGGGCGCCGGGCTGCGCAAACTCTGGTCCGCCGCCAAGGGACATGTCCGTTTGAAATGGTGGGCGCCGTTCAACGGCTGGCTGTTCCGCCGCGTGGTCGAGGACTACTGGATGCAGATCGGCGTGCTCCGGCAGTACGATCCGCGCCCGATCCAGTGGGACCACCGCCTGCCCAGGAGGCTCCGTGTCCCGGAGGCCCGCCTGCCGCAGATTGCCGTCGTCACGCCCTCCTACAACCAGCCGGCCTTTCTCGAGAGTACGATGCTGAGCGTGCTCAACCAGAAATATCCGAAGGTGCTCTACGTCGTGCAGGACGGCGGTTCGCCCGAACCCATCCCGCAGATCATCGCGCGCTACCGCGACCGCCTCGCCGCGTGGGCCTGCGCCCCGGACGGCGGGCAATCCGACGCCGTCCGCCGCGGCTTCGACCGGATCGCCGCGCGGCTCGGCCCCGACGACGTGATGGCCTGGCTCAACTCGGACGACTTCATCAACCCGCGCGTCCTCGGCTTCGTCGGCGCTTATTTCGCCACCCATCCCCGGGTCGACGCGGTGTACGGCCACCGGATCATCATCGACGAGCACGACCGCGAGATCGGCCGCTGGATTCTGCCGCGCCACGATCCGCGCGGCCTCGAATGGATCGATTATGTGCCGCAGGAGACGCTGTTCTTCCGCAAGCGGGCCTGGGACCTGGTGGGCGGCGTCGACCCCACGTTCCAGTTCGCGCTCGATTGGGATCTCCTGGCCCGTTTCACGCGGGCGGGTCTGCGCGTGGTGCGCCTGCCGTATTTTCTCGGCAGTTTCCGCCTTCATCCGGCACAGAAGACCAGCGCGGCCATCCACACCACCGGCGCCGATGAGATGCGCCGCGTCCGGGCGCTGTTTCACGGCGACGAACGGCCGGGCGAGCAGGAGAAGATCGACGCCTGGGCGAAGCGGATCCGTTTCGCCGGCGCGGTGACGGCCCGCCTGCACGCCCTCGGCCTGCGCCGGTGACGGCGTCCGGCGGCGGCTGTCCTCACCACGCCATGCCGGCCAGCGAGGTGCAAACCAGTGGCGCGCGACGGGTGACGAAAAGCCCACACTCCGTCGGAACAGACGGTCGGGGCGGACCCCTGACTTCGACCCCTGGTCTGACCTGTCGGCGGCCCGACACAACGCTTGCGCCCCCCCGCACTTTCACTCTCACTCTTCCCTTTTCTCATCCCTTGGCATGATCGCTCTGCTTCTCGTCGTCGTCCTTTTCGTTTTCCTCACTTTGGTCGGCCAGGCGGTGATCAGCCTCTTGCGGGTGCGGCTGGGAGTTCTGTGGAGCTGGTTCTTGTCGCCGATGACGGGCCTGGCCCTGCTGCTGGCGATCGGCACGCGGCTGAGCGTCTGGGGCATTCCGTTCCGGCTGGTCGGCCCCTGGCTGACGCTGGGGCTGGCGGTGTTCACGGCGGTCGTGTGGTGGTGGCGCAAGCCCGTGATTCCGTGGCGCCAGCTGGCGCCCTTTCTCGTCGTGGTGCTGGGTTACCTGCTTTACACCGGCTGGCCGCTCTTCGTCTACGGATTCAACTGGGTGTCGTACGGCAACGACGACATGGCCAACTACTGTCTGGCCGCCGACCGTTTCCTGCAACACGGCTACTACAGCCTGCCGAACGAGACCGATTTGGTGGGCCGGGACTACACCCAGAACTATTGGTTCATGCACGCGCTGCAGCAGATCCGGCCCGGATCCGAGCTGACCATCGCCTGGGTGTCGTCGCTCACCGGCCGGTTCCCGTTCGAGGTGTTCATGCCCGTCATTCTCATGACCAGCATGATCCAGATCTTCTCATTGGGGGCGCTGGCATTGCACAAGGGGCGAAATCGACGAATCGTGCTGGTCGGATTCTTTCTGTTCGCCACCAGTCCGTTGTTCGGCCTCGGGACCCTCTACCAGTTGATCGCGCAGGTGGCCGGAGTGGCCAGCATGCTGGCGGGGCTGGCCGTGCTCCTCTCCGTCCGCCAGCTCGACTGGCGCAAATGGCTGCTGGCCGGCCTGCTCACCTGCAGTCTGGGTATCATCTATCCGGAGGTGTCGCCCTTTGTCGCCCTCGGCTGCCTGCTGTACGGGCTGCGGCTGCGGTATTCGAACCTCCGGATGTTCAACCGCTACCTGGTCTTTGTCCTGGCCACGGCGGCCCTCACTTTCGTGATGCTGGGATCCAGCACCTACGAATTCATCAATACGCTCGTGATGCAGGCGGTCGGCTCGGCCGGCCTCGGCGCCATGGCCCAGATCAACAACCAGGCCGGAGGTCTGGTGCTGTTCCCCTGGACGCTGGTGCCGTCCTTCATCCCGATGCTCTTCGGCCTGCACCCCTTCGGCGTGGTCGGCTCCGATCCCATGATCTCGATCAAGATCGCGGCCGGTTTCCTCTTCTTCGTGTATTTCCTCTGGGCCACCTGGCGCAACCTGGTGAAGGACACGCCGGTGGGATACGTGAGTTCGATCATGGTTCCGCTGGGATTCTACCTCTTCTTCAAGGGGCAGGATTTCGGGTTGTTCAAACTGGCCATGTACGCCCAGCCGGTGATCACCCTGTTGCTGGCCCAGGGTATCTGCCGGTATCTTTTTGCCTCCCGGCCGCTCGTCCGCCGCTGGGCCCGCGTCGCCCTCGTCGCCTTCTTCATCTGCACCGTGCCGGCCGACGTCTACTACAGCTACGCCTCGCTCGGCACCTATGGCGGCGGCCTCACCGAAGTGGTGGACGCCTCCCGGCTCGGCGTGCGGTTTAATCCGCCGAAGAACCAAAAATTCGACGCCATCGACAGCGACATCAGCAACGTCGTGAGCGCGAAGATGCTCGCCCAGTACACCCAGGGGTACGACACGCGGTTCCTCAGCCGCTCGTACATGGACAATATCGCCAACATCGCGGTGCTGAAGTTCCTCCGCACGCCCAACCCGGACCTCGGCCCGCAGGCCCGCCTGATCGAGAAGCTGTCGCTGCTCCGGTTCCTGCTGCCCAAGGTGCTCATGACGGGCGACGTGCCCGACTACCGCGTCGTCACCATCCGCAACGACGACAGCGACATCAACCGCGCCAACAACTGGAACGAGACGAGTTCGCGCAACATCGACTATAAGCACCGTCTGTTCGTCGCCCTGCGCACCAACTTGGACTGGTTCAACAAGGCCAACCCCGGCACGGGGTGGACGCTGGATCACACCTACCAGTACAAGCCGGAGAGCGAGGTCACGAACCGGCTGGTGTTCATCCATTCCGCCCTCGGACCGCACTACTACTCCTCCGCCCGCTTCCGCGCCGCCTTCTTCCAGCGCGAGCCCGAGCCCGTCAGCAAGGGCCGGGAATATTTCGACGGCGCCGGCAAGGTCAGCCTGTTCCAGATCCTCCACCCCGAGGGGAGACTTCGCGTCGTGGTCGACATGACCTGCACCTCGCTCGGGCCCGGCCGGACCAAGCTGCCCTCCCGCGCCGTGGTGATCGGCCACCACGATTATCACCTGCCCTTCGTCGGTTACGGCTCGGCCCGCGTGTTCTCGCCCATCATCGAACCCGAGCATTTCGAGAAACAGTCCTACATCACCGTCGATTTCGAGAACACGCCGTCGCCCATTCTCAAGCCCAAGACCGGCCTCATGCGCCTCTGGGGCCTCCACTACAACCTGGACGACCGCCGCCTCGACGGGTTCGTGCGCGACATCTCGGTCATGACCGAGAAGCAGTATCTCGCCCTGCCGCGGCCGACGAAGATCAGCAGCTTCCCCTGGGACCTCTACCGGTATCCCGGGCTGGAATACTCCGGCCTCTATGAGGACGGCTGGGTCTCCCGCGATGCCTACGTCAAGCTGGGCCCCTCCCACCCCGGCCAGGTGCTCATCTTCAAGGGCTTCGTCCCCGAGATCCCCGACTTCCGCGCCCACGGCCTCGATCTCACCATTTCCATCAACGACAAGCCGACCGAGGTGGTGCACCTCAACGCCGGCGAATTCACGCTCACCCGCCTCATCCGGGAGGCGACCGCCATCACCTCCGTCTCCCTGCATTTCTCGAAGGCCGAGGTGTACGGCAAGAACGACCTGCGGGCGGTGTCGGCCTTCGTCCGGGAAATCGCCATCGGCGACATGCCCGACCTGACGGCCTTCCGCAACCTCGCCAACGAGCACGGCGACAAGATCGCGCTCACCGGGGTCGACGAGGACGGCTGGATCGGCCAGGTGGCGACGTTCAAGACGCCGGCCTTCCCCGACTTCAAGGTGCTCAATGTCGATCTGGAGATGCCGGGCTGGGCCGGCCTGGCCACCAACGAACTCAAGGTCTACGTCGACGGCAAACTCACCGGGACCCACGTCAGCCAGCGCGCCGACTACCTCAGCCTCCACCTGCCGCTGCTGGGGGGCGGAACCCATGAAGTCCGCCTCGAATCCGCCCACGTCTTCCCGCTGCCTCATGACACGCGCCGGCGGGCCTTCCTGATCAAGAACATCTCGGTCGAAAACCTGAGCCGCACCGATCTCTTCCTCCACGGCTGGGACCGGTCGGACTACCTGTTTCACATCGACCACGCCGACAGCGACGGGTGGGTCGACCGCCACATCGACTTCTCCTTCCCGGCCACCGCGCGGTTCAAGCAGGCCATCATCGAGCTGATCCGCTACCCGTCCCAAGCCGATCTTCCGCTCGCCGTGCAGGTCGATGGCAAACCGGCCGAGACCCGGATGCTCCACCTGCAAAAGGTCGAACGCATCGACGTGCCGCTCTCCGCGGTGCGGGCCACGACGCTGTCTTTGACCGCGCCGCGCGACTACGAGTTGACCCCGCCGGACCGGCGGCGGCGCTCCTTCCGGCTGGTGAACATCGATTTTGAATGAAGACGTGCGCGCAGGCCGGAGGCAGGTTCCGCACCGGTCCGATCCGGTCAGCCGGAGCCTGGCCGACCGGGTAATTCGGGTTTGGTTTTTTGCGGCCGCCTGACATAAACGGCTCCCGCCCGCTCTCCGACTTCACCTGCCCGCTCTTTCCCTTTCCCTTTTCTCCACCTCTCCGCTGTCCCGCGTTTTCATTTTCCGCCTCCATGCTGCTGAGCATCGTCGTGCCCGTTTATCGCGAGGAGAAGAACATCCCCGAGTTCCTTCGCCGCATGCGTCCGATCCTCTCGGGCATCACCGAGGACTACGAAGTCATCTTTGCCCTGGATCCCTCGCCGGATCGCACCGAGGAGGTCATCCTCGAGCAACGCGCCGGCGACGACCGCGTCAAGCTGCTCAAATTCTCCCGGCGGTTCGGCCAGCCGATGGCCACGCTGGCCGGCATGCAGTACTCGAGCGGCGAGGCGGTGATCGTGATGGACGCCGACCTGCAGGATCCGCCGGAGCTGGTGACGGAGATGGTCGCCAAATGGCGTGAAGGCTACGATGTCGTCCTGCCCCAGCGGCGCCACCGCACGGGCGAACCGTGGATCAAGCGTCTGGTGGCCAAGACCGGCTACAAGGTGATCAACAAGATCGCCGATGTGAAGATTCCCGCCAACACGGGCGATTTCCGGCTGATGTCGCGGCGCGTGATCAACGAGGTGGTGAAGCTCAAGGAGACCCACGGATTCCTGCGCGGCCTGGTGGCCGTGGTCGGCTTCCGCCAGGTGCTCATCCCCTTCGACCGGCCGCCGCGGTATGCCGGCCAGACCAACTATAACCGGTTTCTCGGCTCCCTGCGCATCGGCTTCAACGGCATCTTCTGCTTCTCCACCTACGCGCTGTCGCTGATGACCATGGCGGGCTTCGCCCTCGCCCTGGGTTCGATCCTGTTCGCGTTGATCTACCTCGCGATGAAGCTGTGCGGCTTCCCGTTCCCGCCCGGCAACCCCACCATCGCGATCCTCATCCTGTTCATGGGCGGCATCCAGCTCGTGAGCGTCGGGATTCTCGGCGAGTACATCGGCCGGATCTACGAAGAGGTGCGCGCCCGTCCGAAGTTCATTGTCGAGCGCGCGGAGGGTTTCCGAAGATAGGCGGTGGCCCCCGTTCGGGCCGTCGATGGTTCCCATGCGCTTGGCCGAGCAACTGGCGTCCTGGAAATCCCGAGGCATCGCCCGCTGG
>JBJKRV010000624.1:0-6542 GCA_046704465.1 Opitutaceae bacterium
CCTCTGGACCAACGCCCTGATCGGGCACGCGATCCGGCTGGGTGATTATGCGGGGCTGGACCTCTCGATGAACGTCCCCGTGCTCCTGGCGGCCCTGCTCGTCTCCCTCCTCAGCGGGCTGCTCTTCGGCCTCGTCCCGGCCTGGCTGGCTTCACGCAGTGACCTCGTCACCACGCTCAAGCAGCAATCGCGCGGGGCCACCTCCGGCCGCGGCACGCACCGCCTCCGCAACAGCCTCGTCGTGGCCGAGGTCGCGCTCGCACTCGCGCTCCTCGCCGCCGCCGGCGTGATGATCCGCGGCTTCGAAGGCCTGCTGCAGAAGAAGAAGGGCTGGGACGTCAACCGCGTGCTGGCGGCCAACATCCACCTGCCCGAGCAGTCCACCTACAAGACCGAGGACTCCCGGCGGCTGGCGATCGAGAAGCTGGAGCGCCGCCTCGCCCGGATTCCCCACACCGAGCACACCGCCATCTGCTCAAGCCCGCCGCTGTTCGGCTACTCGAAGGAGTTTCCGATCCAGGTGGCCGGGCAGACCTCCGACGATCCCACCAAGCAGCCGATCGCCGGCTACACCATGATCAGTCCGGACTACTTCAAAACCCTCGGCATCCCGCTGCTCGAAGGCCGCACGTTCCCCGCCGAACTGAAGGCCGACAGCCCGCCGGTGATCGTCATCAACGAGACTCTGGCGCGACACTTCTGGCCGCATGAGAGCGCGATCGGCAAGCGCATCGGCGACCGGCAGGACAACAAGGTCGTCTGGCGCGAGGTGATCGGAGTCGTCGGCGACGTCCGGTCGGCGCTCAACATCACCAACCCCGACACGATGTTCCAGATCTACAAGCCGCTCGTGCAGGAGCCGTGGGGGTACCTCTGGCTGCTCGTCCGCGGGCCGGCACCCGCCAGCTATAAGCGCGACGTGCGCCGGGCGGTGGCCGACGTCGATCCCGACGTCGCGGTGCAGGAGTTGTTGACGATCCCCGAGGCGCTGAACCGCTACGGGCACAACATCGTCGTCATCAACAACACCCTGGCGGGGTTCGCGCTCCTCGGTCTGGTCCTGGCCGCCGTCGGCCTCTACGGCGTCATCTCGAACCTGGTCGCACAGCGCACCGGGGAGTTCGGAATCCGCCTCGCGCTCGGGGCCTCGCCGGCCAGCGTGCTCGGTCTGGTCCTGCGCCGTGGCCTCCGGCTCACCGCCCTCGGCCTGTTGATCGGCCTCGCCGGCGCCTACGGCCTCAACCTGGCGCTGCGGTCCTCCATGCCCGGAATGGCGGGCGTTGATCCCGTTACCATCGCCCTCGTTGCCGGCGAGCTCCTTGTCGTGGCCCTGATCGCCTGGAGGCTGCCGGCCCGGCGGGCCACCCGCATCAATCCCCTCGACGCCCTGCGTACTGAATAAAGATCCGGCCCGCCGAGACCCTGGCCGTGGCGCGCCACCGAGCTCTGACCCTCGACCCCCGAAGTCCAAATTCCAACTCCAGCTCCGGTCTTCCCGCCTGGCTCCAGCCCATGCAAGACCTCAAGTTCGCCTTTCGGCAACTCGCCAAGTCACCCGGCTTCACCGTCATCGCGGTGCTGATGCTCGCGCTCGGCATCGGCCTGAGCACCTCGTCCTTCAGCATGGCCAACGCGTTCCTGCTCCGGAACGTGCCGTACCCGGACGCCGGCCGGCTGGTGCGGATCTTCGGGACGTCGCGCCAGACGCAGACCGGCGGCCTCGCGCCCGGCACCGCGGTCGAACTGCGCGACATGGTCACGTCGTGCTCTGCGACCGAGCTGTACAACAACGACTTCTTTGCTTTGGGCGAACCCGGCCAGCCGGCCGAACAGGTCCTTGGGCTGCAGGCCACCGCCGGCTTCTTCAAACTGCTCGGCGTCCAGCCCATGCTCGGCCGCGGCTTTGCCCCGGGCGACGATCAGCCCGGAAAGGCGGCCGTGCTCGTGCTCAGCTACCGGGCCTGGCAGCGTCGATTCGGCGGCGACCCCGCCGTCATCGGCCGCACCGTCCGGGTGAACGCCGAGCCGTACACCGTCATCGGCGTCCTGCCCGAGACCTTCGAGGCGCCGATCGTCTGGGGACCGGTGGCGTTTGTCATCCCGCGCCTTCTCGACGCCAGCTTGCGCGCCAACTTCAAGGACCGGTGGATCGCGATGGTGGCCCGTCTCAAGCCCGGCACGAGCCTGCGGTCGGCGCAGGCCGAACTGTCCACCCTCGCGGCCCGGCTCGTGGCGGCCCACCCCAAGGAGAACGAGGGCCGCGGCCTGCGCGTCGTGGGCCTGGCCCAGTCGAACATGGACTCCGTGAGCCGCAGCCTGCTCTGGCTGATGACCGGCATCGCGCTCGCCATGCTGCTCATCGCGTGCGCCAATCTCGCCAGCCTCCAGGTGGCCCGCGCGCTGGTGCGCGGCCGCGAGTTTGCGATCCGCGCCGCGCTCGGTGGCGGCCGGCGGCAGTTGATGGTTCCGCTGCTGGTCGAAAGCGTGGTGCTGGCGCTGGTCGGCGGCGCGTTCAGCCTCCTCGTTGCCCTCTGGTCGAACGACCTCATCGGCGGCATGCTGCTGATCGACAACCAGCCCGGGTACGAAATTCCGCTCGACGCCCGGGTCTTCGCCTTTGCCGGCATCAGCGCCCTCGTCAGCGGGATCGCCTTCGGGCTGGCGCCCGCCTGGCTGACCTCCCGCGCCCCGGCGGCCGAGGCCCTGAAGGAAGGCGCCCGGGCCACGACCGCCGGTCCGTCGCACCAGCGACTGAAGCGGGCGCTGATCGTCGGGGAACTGGCGCTCGCCCTCGCGCTCGTGGGCGTTGCCGCGGCCTTCGGGATCGGGGCCCGCTCGTTTCTTCACCGCCAGGTCGGCTGGAACATGGACGGCCTGTTCACCGGCTCGGTCACGCTGCCCTACAATCCGTACGGCGACAACGACCGGAGCCGCCAGTTCTTCCGCGGTGTCGTGCCGCGGCTGGCGGCGATCCCCGGCGTCAGGCAGGCGGCCCTGGTCCGCAATCTCCCGATGTTTTCCCTCGGCCCCAGCCTGCCCCTGGCCGTCGAGGGCCAGCCCGTCGACGACGCGGCGCGCCGGCCCCTCGTCCAGGTGGGAACGGTGACGTCAGGCTATTTTGCCGCCCTTGAGATCCCCGTTCGCGCGGGCGCGATCTTCCGGAGCGACATCACGGAGAAGGATCCGCCGGCCGTCGTCATCAACGAGGCATTCGCCCGCCGGTTCTGGCCCGGGCAAAGCGCCATCGGCCGCCGGATCCGGCTGGGCGATGATCCGACCTGGCTGGAGGTGGTCGGCGTGGTGGCCGACGTCGGGATGCTCGTCCGCTTCACCGCGCTGGACACCCCGCTGCAGCTTTACCGGCCGCTCGCGCAGTCGCCGACGCGTTACCTCACGATCGTGTTGCGCACCTCCGTCACCCCCGAGGCGGTGACCAAGAGCGTCGCCGCGGCGGTGGCGGGCATCGATGCCGACCTCCCGGTCGCGCAGCCGGGCTCGTTGCGCGCCTCCTTCGAGCGGAATCTCACGAACCTCAACCTGGTGATCGTGAACCTCGCCATCTCCGCCGGCATGGGGCTGCTGATCGCGGCGGTGGGCCTGTTCGGCGTGATCTCGCAACTCACGGCCCAGCGGACGCGCGACATCGGCGTGCGCATGGCGCTGGGCGCGAGCCGCGCGGATATCCTGCGCCTGGTTCTGGGCGAAGGCGCGCGCCTGCTCGCCGTCGGTATCGCGGTCGGCGTTCCGCTGTACTACGCGCTGACGATCGTGCTCCGTCAGGCGATGCCGGCGATGGGGCTCCCGGGCTTCTGGCTGCTCGCCGTCAACATCGCCGTGCTCTCCGGCACCATGCTCCTCGCCTGCTGGCTGCCGGCGCAACGGGCCACGCGCGTCAATCCCGTGGAGGCGCTGCGCTCAGAATAGGAGGTTGAGGTTTCAGGTTGAGGTCCAGGTACCAGCAATCTCCCGCCTTCCGCCTCCCTCAACCTAAACCTCCAACCTCAACCACTCACTCACCCGGCAATCGGCATTCGGCAATCGCCACTCTCCCCATGCTCTCCGACCTCCGCTCCTCGTTCCGCCAGCTCTCCCAGGCCCCCGGCTTCAGTGTCGTGGTCATCCTGACCCTGGCTTTTGGCGTCGCGGTGAACATCACCATCTTCGGGATGGTCCGGATGCTCCTGCTGCGCCAACTGCCGGTGCCGGACGCCGACCGGCTGGTGCTCGTCGCGCAGCGCGACGACAACTACAAGATGCCGCACGGGCTGTCGTTCCCCGACTTCAGGGATTATCGGGAGCGGGCCCGCCAGGTCCGGGACCTTCTGGCGTTCATGCCGAGCCCGGTGAATCTGGCCGCCGAGGGC
This sequence comes from Opitutaceae bacterium, assembly GCA_046704465.1. Classification (GTDB taxonomy): domain Bacteria; phylum Verrucomicrobiota; class Verrucomicrobiia; order Opitutales; family Opitutaceae; genus Fen-1467. The sequence continues at coordinate 4,365 of JBJKRV010000624.1, forward strand.
CGGGCGCCGGAGCGCGCCTGGGTCGAGGTGGTCACCCCCAACGCGTTTCAGGCGCTGGCGGTGAACGCGGCCGTGGGCCGCACGCTAATTCCGAGCGACGGCGAGGCGGCCGGCTCCGCGCCTGTCACGGTCTTGAGCTATGATTGCTGGCAGAATCGCTTCGGCTCCGATCCGTCGATCGTCGGCCGCGCGGTCATCCTGAACGGTCATCCCTTCACCGTCGTGGGCGTGGCGCGGAAGGGGTTTCACGCCTTTTCCGTGATGTGGACGGTGAGCGCATTCGTGCCGACGGGCGCGCTCGACACCCTCCAGGGGGAACGCGCCGGGCTGCTTAAGTGGCGCAATGCCTCCGGCGCCTGGCGGGTGATGGGCCGGCTGGCCCCCGGCGCCACCCTCGCCTCAGCCCGCGCGGAAGCCGCCGTGATCATGAGCCAGCTGGTGCGGGATTATCCGGCCGACCACCACCACACCCGGGCGGAGGTGTTTCCCGAGAGCCACGCCCGCCCCGACCCGGCCTTTGCCGATTTCATCGGGGCGTTCACCGCGCTCTTTGTCGGCCTGGTGGGATTGGTGCTCTTCATCGCCTGCGCCAATGTGGCCAACCTGATGTTTGCCCGCGCGGCCACCCGCCAGCGGGAGCTGACGCTCCGCGCCGCCCTCGGGGCGAGCCGGGGACGTCTCGTCCGCCAGATGCTCCTGGAGAGCCTGCCATTGGCCGCGCTGGCCGGCGCCGCTGCGTGGCTCATCGCCAGCTGGGGTGGCGGGTTCCTCGCCCGCCTCGCACCGCAGGGCGACATCCCGGTCAACGTCGACCCGGGCCCCGCCTGGCCGGGAATCGTCTTCACGGCGGTCATTTCCCTGCTGGCGGCGTTGGCCAGCGGCCTCCTGCCCGCCCTGCGGGCTTCGCGCATCAATCTCGTCGACGACCTCAAGGAGGGCGCCGGCGCGCAGGCGACCCTGCGGCGCCACTGGATGCGGAATCTGTTTGTCGTCAGCCAGGTCACCTTTTCGGCCGTCGTTCTGATCTGCGCCGGCCTGTTCGTGCGCAGCCTGCAACGCCTGCGCACCGTCGATCTGGGCTTCCGGCCCGACCATCTCCTGCTCGTTTCCTTCGATCTCGGCCTGCAGGCCTACACGCGCGAACGCGGCCAGGTCTTCGTCCGGCAGCTGCTGGAGCGCGTCGGCGCGCTCCCCGGCGTGCGGCAGGCGTCGCTCACCAGCCACATGCCGTTCGACCCCCTCGGCTACAATGGGCGCGACATCTGGCCCGAGAATCCGCCGCCCCAGCTGAAGGAGGGCAACACCTCGGTTGGTGTGGCCCAGGTCGCGCCCGGCTTCCTTGATTTGATGGGAATGCGGCGCTGGCGCGGACGGACCCTGGCGACAACCGACACGGCCGACGCCGCGCGCGTGGCGGTGATCAACCGGGTCTTCGCCGCCTTGTGCTGGCCCGGACAGGAGGCGGTCGGGAAGCGGTTCCGTCCCTGGAAGGACGGGCCGTGGATTCAGGTCGTCGGCGTGGTCGAGAACTCCAAGTACCTGATGCTGACCGAACCGGCGCGACCGTATTTCTACCAGCCGCTCGCCCAGGATTACGCGGCTCCCCTCACGCTCGTGATCCGCACCCGGGGGGACCCGACCGCGCTGGCCAATCCGGTGCACGCGGTCTTCCGCGGTCTGGATCCGAATCTGCCCCTGTATGGTGAGCGCACCATGGAAAACCTGATGAGCGCGAGCCCGCTGGCCTACCTTCCGATGCGGATGGGTGTGATTCTGACCCTGACGCAGGGCCTCATCGGTCTGTGCCTGGCGATGATGGGACTCTACGCCGTCGTGTCCTTCGGCGTGGCGCAGCGCACCCGCGAAATCGGGATCCGGATGGCACTCGGCGCCGACGCCTCGAAGGTGGTGCGCTTCGTGGTCCGCGAGGGTGTCCGACTCACCGCCATCGGCCTCGGAGCCGGGGTCGCGTTTGCGCTCATGCTCGGCCTCGGGCTGTCGCGGATTCTCTACGGTCTGGGCACGGTCGATCCGCTGGTGCTTGGCGCCGTCGTGCTCCTCCTCCTGGCCACGGCGGGGCTCGCCTGCTACCTCCCCGCCCGGCGGGCCACCCGGGTCGACCCCGTCATCGCGCTGCGCGCGGAATAGGAAGTTGAGGTTTAGGCGTCCACGGCTCCC
>JBJKRV010000625.1:0-4130 GCA_046704465.1 Opitutaceae bacterium
GCCAGGCGGCGGCCGTCGGGCGCCGCCTCGGCCACCCGCCTGAGCACCAGTTGTTTCAATTCATCCTCCGGCAGGGCGTAGCACCCGATGTTGAGGTTGGACCAGAACAGCTGGTGCGGCCAGGCAGCCCGGGCCTCGGCCAGGCTCAGGTCGCCCTCGGGCGGCGGCGTCAGCGATTCGATGACGTCAATGGGAGCCGCCGCGACCAGCCGACGGCAGCTCGCCAGCCGTCCGTCGTAGTGGCAGCCCACGATCTTGCCCGCCGCATGCAGCATCGGAAAGAACTCCTCATAGACCGGCAGCAGGAATTCCCGGTACCGATCCGGCCCGAGCGTGTCGGCCGTGAAGTTCTCGAGGTTCGAGAGGTACCGGCCCGGACCGCGGGCGACGATTTCCACGATGCGCCGGAAGTTGGACAACAACGCCGCATACAGCCTCCGGACCTCCTCCTCGTAGTCGACCAGATGCCAGCACAGATTCTCCAGCCCCGCGAAATCGACCAGGATCTGTTGAAGCGGCGTCCGCCACAACTCCGGGATCGCGATGCCCCACGGCGGCAGCGCCGCCGCCTGGGCTTCGTAGGTTTCATAGCACGGCGCGAAATCCGTGTGTTCGACGATATGGGTCATCACCCGGTAGTCCGCCGGAGTCTCGAGGAAATATTTCCGCTGCCAGCCGTCCTCCCACCTCGCCGAGATGTCCCCGACCGGCGTGCGGCGGATTTGTCGCCGCACCGTACGCCCCTCCTCCACGGTCGTCCGATCGATCACCTCCACCTCTTGCCGGATCGTCTCGAACGTACGCAGGTACCAAGTCACGCCGAGGCCGTTCGCGTACAGGGGCGTCCACGCCGGATCGTCCGCCGTGTGGCGCCACTCGTTCCAGTAGATCGTGTAGGGAATCTCGTCGGGCCGTTCGCCCGACCAAAAGGCGTCAATCCGTTCGCGTACCGTCATGGGAAGGGGCCGGCGGTGCCCGGCGCCGGCGAGCGATCAATTGGGTGACGGGGCGCCACGCAAGCGGCCGGGCGTCGTACTGTCCGCGCCATGCAGCCGCCTCGCTGCCCGTCATGCCGCTGCCGACCGGCGACCCGGTCCGCCGGTTGACACCCTTTCCCATCCGCCCGTAGGCTGGTTCCCATGGCCAAGACCGCCGCCTACACGCTCGAGTTCGAAAAGCCGCTGCGTGAACTGGAGCAGCAGCTGGAGCAGTTGCAGCAACAGTCGCTCGAGACCAATGTCGACCTTGATGAGGAGATCGCCGCCATCGAGGCGAAGCTCGCGGCGACGGGGAAGGAGATCTACTCGAGCCTGACGCCCTGGCAACGGGTGCAGATCGCGCGCCACCCCAAACGTCCGTACGCGCTCGATTACATCGGCTTGATCTGCGAGAACTTCCAGGAGTTTCACGGCGACCGCCTTTATCACGACGACCTCGCGCTCATCGGCGGCCCGGCCTTTTTCGAGGGCCACGGCGTCATGCTGATCGCCCAGCAAAAGGGGCGCGAGACACGGGAAAAGATCTCGCGCAATTTTGGCATGCCGCATCCCGAAGGGTACCGCAAGGCCCTCCGCCTGATGAAAATGGCCGAGAAATTCAACCTGCCGGTGATCTCCTTCATCGACACCCCCGGCGCCTACCCCGGCATCGGCGCCGAGGAACGCCATGTGGCGGCGGCGATTGCGACCAACCTCGCGGAAATGGCGATGCTGCGCGTTCCGATCGTCGCCATTGTCATCGGCGAGGGCGGCTCCGGGGGCGCGCTCGGGATCGGCGTGGCGGACCGCGTGCTCATGCTGGAAAACAGCTATTATTCCGTGATCACCCCCGAAGGCTGCGCGGCGATCCTGTGGAAGGACGCCGCGGCGGCCTCCCGGGCGGCGGACGCGCTGCGGCCGGACGCCGAAAACCTGTCGGCCCTGGGCATCGTCGAGGAAGTGATTCCCGAGCCGCGCGGCGGCGCGCAAAATGATACCGCCGCGGCCGCCGCCAACGTGCGCGCGGCCCTGCGGCGCCATTTGGGCGAGCTGCGGAAGCTCTCAACCGAAAAGCTGGTGAATCAGCGCTACGAACGCTACCGGCACCTCGGAGTCTTTGAAGAGGCGGGGGCCACCCGGCACTGAGGTCACAACCGGGTCAGCCCGGATTGTGCCGCTTCACGGTCACCAATTCACAGCGGATGGCGCGGCGGGCGGCCGGATCGTATTCCACCATCACGCCCGACAGGCGCACGTCGCGTTCCGCGACGGGCACCCGGCGCGGCATGCCGTCGAGGAACCGTTCGACGATCGGCTCGATGGCCCGACCCAGCACGCTCTGGTACGGCCCCGTCATCCCCGCGTCGCAGAGGAAGGCGGTTCCCTTCGGCAAAATGCCCGCATCCGCCGTCGGGACGTGGGTGTGCGTGCCGATCACCCCCAGGACCCGCCCGTCCAGATACCACCCGAGCGCCTGTTTCTCCGACGTCGCCTCCGCATGGACTTCCACGAACACGGCGTCCGCCCGCCCGGAGAGCTTCTCCAGCATCCGATCCGCGGCCCGGAACGGGCATTCCGATTTCAGGGCCAGATACTGCCGGCCCAGGACGGTGAAAACGGCCAGCCGAAAGCCGCCCTGCTCGAGGATAAGATGGTCGCGCCCCGGGCAGACTTCCGGCAGGTTGGCGGGACGGCAGACCCGGTCCAGTTGCCGGATTTCCTCCTCGAACCCCTTCTGGTCCCACAGGTGGTCGCCGAGCGTCATGCCATCGATGCCGATCTGCAGCAACGGGCGGGCCAGCGCAGCGGTCAGGCCGGCCCCGGCCGCGGCATTCTCGGCGTTGGCGATCACAAAATCCACCCCCAGTTCGCGCCGCAGCTGCCGCAGGCGCTCCGCCACGATCTCCCGGCCGGGACGGCCGACGATGTCTCCGATGAAGAGAAGTTTCACGATCGTTCGACGCTCGGAGCTTGGCGGCTTCAGGTCGAGCGCCGAAAACGGCGGACGCGCAACCGACCGCGCGCCAGCACCCGAAATTTGATTGAAATGTGCGGGCGGTTGGCGCGCAGTACGGGCATCGATGCCTGACCAGACCGCGCTTCCGCCCGGCTGCGAGATCCTGCTGCTCGAGGACGATGCCCCCCTGCGCAAGCGGCTCGCCGCCCACCTGCGCCGCCTCGAAGCCGAGGTGACCGAGGCCGCCACCCTGGCCGAGGCGCGTCGCGCCCTGCGCGACCTGAAATTCGAGTTCGCACTTGTCGACCTGAACCTGCCCGACGGCGAAGGGCTGGAACTGCTGCGCGAGGGCGCCTTCTCCGAAAACACCGGCGTGGTCGTGATGACGGCGTTCGGCGGGGTCGCGAATGCCGTCGAGGCGATGCGTCTCGGCGCGGGCGATTATCTGGCCAAACCCTTCGAGCCGGAGGAACTGCCGCTCGCCTTCCTGCGCTGCCGCCAGGCCCGCAGCATTGCCCGGCGCGAAGAGCACCGCGCGACGGAGGACGCCGGCGACGCGGACCGGATATTTTTCGGACGCAGCCTTGAGGCCGTGCGCGCGCAGCTCGAAACCATCCTCGCGGCCGAGCGACGTCTGGCGCACGGACTGCCTCCGGTGCTGATCGAAGGTGAGACCGGCACGGGCAAGAATCTGGTTGCGCGGTGGCTGCACCGGCACGGACCGCGGTCGGACCGGCCGTTCGTGACGCTCAACTGCGCCGCGTTGCCGGAGACGCTGGCCGAGGCCGAGCTCTTTGGGCACGAACGCGGCGCCTACACCGACGCCCGTCGGGCCCGCATCGGTCTGTTTGAAGCCGCGGACGGAGGCACCCTCTTTCTCGACGAAATCGGCACGCTGGCGCCGGCCACCCAGGCCAAGGTTCTAACCGTGGTCGAGGACGGCATCCTGCGCCGCCTCGGCGACACGCGGGAGATTGTCGTCGACACCCGCCTCATCGCCGCTTCGAACCGCCCGCTGCTCGACCTTGTCGGCCAGGGAACGTTTCGAGATGACCTGTATCAGCGGCTGAATCTGCTCCATCTGACGCTGCCTCCATTGCGCGAGCGCGGCACGGACGTCGTCGAACTCGCCCGCCATCTCCTCGAGCGGATCGCGTCCCGTCACCGCCGGCCGGGATTGAAGATCACCCCGGAAG